>JAGVKR010000824.1 GCA_020050375.1 Planctomycetales bacterium | reverse complement strand
GTTGGGCGGAGACGGGGCGCGTCGCGGCTGGAGCTGGAGCGGGTGTCGGCGCCTTCTGCGCGTTCTGCGGCTCTACAAGTTCGACCGAAGGGGACTTGGCCGCAGCGGGTTTTTCTTTCGCGGCAGGGACTACAGGAGCCTTGGCGGACTCGCGCGAGGCAGCCGGCGGCGCGGGGCCGTCGTCGAGGTAGCCGATCACTTCGCCCACGGCGGCTGTTTCGCCGGCCTTTTTGAGAATCTTCGCGATGACCCCCGCCGCGGGAGACGGGAGATCCATCGTGGCCTTCTCGGTCTCGAGCTCGACCAGATCTTCATCGCGGGCCACGGAGTCTCCCACCGACTTGCGCCAGGCGCCAATGACAACCTCGGCAATCGACTCGCCGACGGCGGGAATCTTCAATTCAACCGGCATAAAAACGACTCTCCTCGTGGCAGCGCGGAATCTGCCGGGATGAACCCGAATGTGAAAAGAATGACGGAGCGATCATCGGACGTCAAACGCCTGTTCGAGGAGCCGCTGCTGCTCGAGCTTGTGGGCCGATCCCGACCCGGTGGCGGGGCTGGCCGATTCGGCCCGGGTCACGCCGAACAGCGGAAACTGGTCGAAGAGACGGCTTTGCCAGTGGAACCGCAGAAAGGGCCAGGCCCCCATGTTGGCCGGCTCGTCCTGGACCCACACCACCGGAGTGTCTTTGGCACACGGCGTCAACCGTTTTCGCAGGATTTCTGTCGGAAGCGGATACAACTGCTCGAGCCGAACGATGGCGACGTCCGTCCGCTTCAGCTCTTCGCGACGCTGAACGAGATCGTAATAGATTTTGCCGGCACAGAGGAGCACACGCCGAGTCCGCTTCGGATCAGGATTGTTCGGATCGGGGAGGACGCGGGAAAAAGTTCCGCGCGTGAGGTCGTCGAGCGCCGAGACGGCCTGCGGATGCCTGAGCAGACTTTTGGGAGTCATCACCACGAGCGGCTTCCGCCAGCGCCGCATCACCTGCCGGCGCAGGAGATGAAAATATTGTGCGGGCGTGGTCGGGACGACGACCTGGATGTTGTCCTCGGCGGCGAGCGTCAGGAAGCGTTCGAGGCGAGCGCTGGAGTGCTCGGGCCCCTGCCCTTCATAGCCGTGCGGCAGGAGCAGGACGAGGCCGCTCAAGCGTCGCCATTTGTCTTCGGCGCTGACGATGAACTGGTCGATGATGACCTGCGCGGCGTTGACGAAATCGCCGAACTGCGCTTCCCACATCACTAGCCCTTCCGGGCAATCGAGACTGTAGCCGTATTCGAAGCCGAGGGGGCCGTTTTCGGAAAGGGGGCTGTTGCCGATCTCGACGGGGGCCTGATCTCCGGTGAGATGCTGCAACGGGAAATAAGGTTTGCCGTCGAGCACGTCGAAGAACGCCGCGTGGCGATGGCTGAACGTCCCGCGGATCGAATCCTGACCGGTGAGGCGGATGCGCACCCCGTCCACGGCCAGCGCTGCGAGGGCCAACGACTCGGCGGCGGCCCAGTCGAGGCTGCGCTGGCCTGCGGCCATTTCACGGCGTGCTTGAATCCACCGCTCGATCTTGGGATGCGGATGAAAGTCGGCCGGGAGCTGCATTTGAGATTCGAGCAGCGCGGAGAGAGCATCGCGAGGGACACCCGTTTCGACATCGTGGTCGAGCGCTTCGGGGCCTCCCTCATATCCAGTCCACACGCCGCCGAGCGTTTCATTTGCCGGCGCGGATTCGGGATCGCGGGCGAGGGCCAGTTCGCGTTCGAGGAGAGCGCGACGATCTTCGGCGATCTGCACCGCTTCGTCGACGGTGATCTCCCCCAGCAGCAACATGCTTTCGAGATAATTCTCGCGAACCGGATCGCGCTCCTCGATCGTGCGGCACATCAGCGGCTGCGTGAAGGCGGGCTCGTCGCCTTCGTTGTGTCCGCGCCGACGGTAGCAGTACATGTCGATCACGACGTCGCGCTGGAATTCGCTGCGAAAATCGAGCGCGAGTTGCACGACCTGGGCCACCGCTTCCGGATCTTCGCCATTCACGTGAAAAATGGGGATCTGGAGCATTTTGGCCACGTCAGTGGCGTAGGGGCTCGATCGACCGTCCTGCGGAAGCGTCGTGAAGCCGAGCTGGTTGTTGACGATCACGTGGATCGCTCCGCCGACGTGGTATGCGGCCAGTCCGCTGAGGTTCAGCGTTTCCTGAACGACTCCCTCGCCGGCAAAGGCCGCATCGCCGTGAACGAGCAGCGACATTCCGCGTCGGCGGTCGTGATCTTCGAACCGGTCCTGCTTGGCGCGCGTCCGGCCGAGCACAACGGGATTGATGAATTCCAGATGGCTGGGGTTGAAGCACAGCGAGAGATGGACGACCCCGCCCGAGGCTGTTTTCCAGTCGGAGCTGTAACCGAGATGGTACTTGACGTCGCCGCGACCCGAGTTGAGGTTGGCATCGACGTCTTCGAATTCGCGAAAGATGGCCCGTGGCTTCTTGCCCAGAATGTTGGCGAGCACGTTGAGCCGGCCGCGATGCGCCATTCCCAGCACGATTTCCTGGGTCCCTTCGTGGGCTGCTTTTTCGATCAGCAGGTCCAGCAGCGGAATCAGGCTTTCGGCCCCTTCCAGCGAAAAGCTCTTCGCGCCGCGGTATTTCTTCTGGAGAAATTCCTCGAACACGACGGCGTCGGTGAGGCGTCCGAGGATTCGGAGTTGCACGTCGCGTTTGAGGACGACGCGGTTTTCCGTCGATTCCATTCGCTGTTGGAGCCATTTGCGGACTGTCAACTCGTCAATGTGCATGAACTGCGCGCCGATCGAGCGGCAGTACGTGTTTCGCAGGTGTTGGAGGATGCGGCGGACGGTCCGCACCTCGGTTCCCTTCGCCGTGACAATTGCCGCCGGGCGGTCGAGATCGCTTGTCGTCAGTCCGTAAAACGCGGGAGTCAGTTCGGGCGTCGGCGGGAGCGGTCGACTGAGTGGATCGACATGTGAAAGAATGTGACCACGGACCCGATAGGCGTGGACGAGCCGGTCGACCCGCTCCTGGAGAGCCGCGTCGTCGATCGGACTGCCCGAAGTCGGGGAGAATGCCCCGGCCGGAGAAGCATGGAACAGGCTGCGGCGCGGAAAGAGACTCTCGGCGGCAGGACGGAAGCGGCTATCACGATCGAACTGATCAAAATACCGTCGCCATTCGGCCGAGAGGGCACCGGGGTTGCGGACGTAATCTTCGTAAAGCGCTTCGACAAAAGGGAGCGATTGGGGGTCGAAGTTGGCCTCTTGCAGGGGGGGCGATCCGTTGTGCTGTTCGCTGGCAGACATATTGTTTCGAGTGCGCTCAAAATGAGCGGTGGCGTTACGATTGGCGGCAAGTTTCCGGCATCATACCAAGTGCCGGCGGTGAAGGTGGACTATCCACGACCGACGGATAAACGAGCAAACGGCATTCCCAGACGGAGAAG
>JAGVKR010000186.1 GCA_020050375.1 Planctomycetales bacterium | reverse complement strand
TGCTCGTCAGCACCGACACCGGCTGCCTGATGAACATCGGCGGCGCCCTGCACCGCCAGCAGCAACCGACACGCGTGATGCACCTGGCTGAGCTTTTGGAGTGCCGGTAGTCTCAGGCTGCCAGCGGCGACATGCCAGCGGCGAAGTTTGAGATTCGCCCGGTGATCCGCTATGCTGGCAACCAACAACCGGAGCATGCCCGCATGGCTGGAAAGACGATCTTCAAGCGGATCATCGACAAGGAAATCCCGGCCAATATCGTCTATGAAGACGACCTTTGTCTGGCATTTCGCGATGTCGCACCGCAGTCGCCCACGCACGTGCTGGTCATCCCTCGGAAGGAGATTCCATCGCTCGCCGATGCAACCGATGACGATTCGGCGCTGCTCGGCCATCTGCTGACAACGGCGCGGAAGTTGGCGGCGCAATTGGGCCTCACGAGCGGTTATCGAGTCGTCATCAACTGCGGCCCCGACGGTGGTCAGTCGGTCGATCACCTGCACGTTCACCTGCTGGGGGGCCGACCGCACGGCTGGCCGCCGGGGTAAGAAATTTACTTCGACGCCGGGCTCGTCCGGCGCAAGTGGGCCGCGACCCGCAAGCGGGACGGCGATTCGGAAACAAGGCATCGCGGTGAATCAAGTAACAAAACCCCCTGACGCGACGCACAGGATCTCATTCAACATGAAAACCTACTGGACGCGGTTTGCGGTTTCGTTCGTCGTTGTCGCTACGATGGGGGCGCTGCTCGTCGCACAGGGAGAGCAAGGCCCCGCTTCGGGCAAGGCGATGTTCCAGGCGGCGCAGGCCTTTCGTGAGTCGCTGACGAAAGAACAGCTCGCCCAGGCCTCGTTCGGGTTCGATGATCCCGAACGGCTGAACTGGCACTTCATCCCCCGTCCGCGGAAGGGGCTCCCCCTTCGCGATCTCGAAGGAAATGCCCTCAAGACCGCGCAGGCGTTGATCGCCAGCAGCTTGTCGGCCGCCGGCTACGATCAGGTGATGAGCGTCATGAGCCTCGAGGAAATCCTGTACCTGCTGGAAGGCGGCGACCGGGCCGAGCGACGCGAGCGACGCAACCCCGGCAAATACTATCTCAGCATTTTCGGGACTCCTTCCGATAACGGGAAATGGGGCTGGCGGCTGGAAGGGCACCATGTCTCGCTGAATTACACGCTCGACAAGGGGGAAGTGATCGGGTCCACCCCCGAATTCTTCGGCGCCAACCCGGCCTTCGTCGATGCGGGGCCGGGACGATCGATCCGAGTGCTCGGCACCGAAGAAGACTTGGCGCGGCAGATCCTCAAGCTCGGCACTCCCGAGCAGGTCAAAGTCATTCACGTCGATCCGAAAGCACCCGACGATCTGCGAGGCGGCAACGCGCAGGGGGGGCCGAACAGCACACAGGCCGACAACACGCCCCCCGTCGGCCTTGCTGGCGCCAATATGAGCGCCGATCAGAAAAAGTTGCTGGGCGAATTGGTCAACGAGTATCTCAAGAACATGCCGCTTGATATTTCGAACAAGCGCCGCGCGCGGCTGACCGAAGCCGGTTTCGACAACATTTATTTCGCCTGGTGGGGCGACACCGAACGGAATCAGCGACATCAGTATCGTATTCAGGGACCGACGTTTTTGATCGAGTACAACAACACGCAGAACAACGCCAATCACGTGCATTCGTTCTGGCGCGACTTGGCGGGAGATTTCGGGATTCCGGTGAAGAAATAGACGGCAGCGATCAACGGCTTAACGATTGTCGCCTTTCGTTCCGCGAAAGGGATACGTTTTTTCGCGGAGCGAAAGACGACACAAGCGATTGGCATTGAAAGTGGACGCCTGACTTCTTTGTTTTCGGATCATTCAACATGTCGCAAACCGTTTCTCCTTCTTTGACGGCCGCTTATCGCGAGAAGTTCCCCGCCTCCGCGAAACTTTACGAGCGCGGCAAGCGCGTGTTTCCGAACGGCGTGACCCACGACGGGCGCTACTTGCAGCCGTTTCCCGTGTATGTCGAGCACGCCCTCGGATCGAAAAAATACGATCCCGACGGCAATGAGATCATCGACTACTGGATGGGGCACGGCTCACTGCTCTTGGGCCACAGCCACCCGGCGGTGGTCGAGGCGGTGCAGTCGCAGGCCGGACGAGCCACGCATCCGGGCGCCTGTCACGAGCTGGAAATCGAATGGGCCGAATGCGTGCAGCGGCTGATTCCTTCGGTCGAACGCATGCGGTTCGTCAACAGCGGCACCGAGGCGACGCTGATGGCCCTCCGCATTTGCCGCATCGTCTCGGGCAAGCGGAAGGTGCTCAAATTCGCCGGACACTTCCACGGCTGGCACGACCTGCTGATCCCCGCCGCAGATCCGCCATACAACACTGGCGACTACGGCATGCCGGGCATCACCGGAGGCGTATTGGGTGACCTGGTAGTCGTCCCCCCCAATGATCTGGCGGCCCTCGAACGGGCGATCGATGAGCAGGATCCGGCCTGTGTGATTCTCGAAGGGACGGGGGGGCACTGGGGCCTGGTGCCGATGCGCGGCGAATTCCTCCGCGGCGTGCGAGAGGTGACGGTGCGCAAAGGAGTGATCCTCATCTTCGATGAAGTCATCACCGGGTTTCGGGTGGCTCCCGGCGGGTCGCAGGAGCATTACAAGATTCACCCGGATATGACGACGATGGCCAAGATCCTTGCCGGCGGACTTCCCGGCGGATGCCTGGGGGGGCGTGCCGATCTGATGGCGGCGCTCGAGTTCGACAACCGGTACGGCAAGAAGATGAAGCATCCCGGCACTTACAACGGCAACCCGCTGTCGGCGGCAGCCGGAGTGGCGGCGCTCGAAGTGGTCGCCACCGGCGAGCCGTGCCGCGTCGCCAACGATATGGGGCTTAAGCTGCGAACCGGCCTCAACGAATTGTTCGAGCGCAAAGAGGTCAATTGGATCGCCTACGGCGAATTCTCGGGAGCGACGATCGTCCCCAACTATGAAGGGCCGCGCCCCAGGTCGGATGATTTCATTCCCTACAACAACGCGCTGGAAAAACTCGATATCAAAATCGATCAGAAGCTGACACATGCCTTCCGCGCGGCGCTGCTTTTGGGCGGGGTCGACTTTTTCGGCTGGCGGGCCATGCTGTCGGGGGCTCACTCGCCGAGCGATATCGGCCGAACGATCGTCGCCGTCTCGGAGGCGATCGACCTATTGCGGGGAGAGAGTTTGATTTCCTAGCCATGCCCGAATTCGTCTGCCCCGGATGTCAGGCCGAGATTGAACGCGATCTGATCGAGAAGACAGGTCAAGCCGAGTGCCCCTTCTGTGGCAGTGACCTGTCGGCAATCGGGCTGCCGGAGCCGACCGGGCGGGACGAAACCGCCGGGGCCAGTGATTCGGGAGCTCTCGAATCGCCCTGCCCAAGTCAAGCGGGAGAAACGTCACGGCCAATTCCGGCCGTCCCTGAGAAAAGCCGGATCAAGATCGTAGAAACGACGCCCGAACGACTGGTGCTGTTTATCCCCGGCGGCGGCAAGCAGACGAGCGGCCTGGGATGTTTCGCCCTGGTGTGGAACGGGTTCCTGTGCATCTTCACACCGGCGATGACCGCAGGTCTGCTCAAGGATGGGGCCGGAAATGCCCCGCCCCTGCTCTTTATTATTCCGTTTCTGGGGGTTTTCTGGACGGTCGGACTGGGGTTCGCCTGGTTCTGGTTAAGGTTCAAGTA
>JAGVKR010000484.1 GCA_020050375.1 Planctomycetales bacterium | reverse complement strand
CTGGGTGCTGTTCGGCGCCGGCCTCCGCGGCAGCTTCGCGCCGCCCGCCTGGGCGCCGGCGGGAATGACTTATCAGGAATACTTCTTCCCCGGTGTCGCGGTGATGATCGTGCTGTTCACGGCGATCTTTTCGACGATCTCGATCATCGAAGACCGCCGCGAGGGTTTTTTGCAGGGAGTGCTTGTCGCCCCCATCAGCCGCTTGGCGCTGGTGCTCGGCAAGCTTTGCGGCGGGACGGCCCTCGCCGTGCTCCAGGCAGGGCTTTTCCTTGGGCTCGCGCCGTTGATGGGGTTATCGATCTCGCTCCTCACCGCCCTCGAAGTGGCGGGCTTCCTTCTATTGCTGTCGTTCACGCTGACCGCACTTGGGTTCCTGATCGCCTGGCCGCTCGACTCCACGCAGGGCTTTCACGCCATCATGAGCATGGTCCTGATGCCGATGTGGTTGCTTTCCGGCTCGTTCTTTCCTTCGCAGGAAACGGGCTGGTTGAGCTGGGTGATTCGACTCAACCCGCTGACGTACGGCGTCGCCGGCACGCGGAGATTGCTGTATGCCTTGCACCCCCTCCCCGCCGCGGCGGGCCTGCCGGCGCTTTCGACCTGCGTTGTCGTCACGACCCTGTTTTGTGCCGTCTGCGTCGGAATCGCGGTCTGGATGACCGGGCGGCGCTCGTCGCGGGATGCGCGATGACTACAATCTGGGAATGACGAGTGTCGAAATCCAAATGACGAAGGAAATCCGAAGCTTCAAAATGACGAATCGTTTTCACACCTTTGACACGACGCGGCCGGTCGGCCGTTGCTCGATGTTTGTTTCTCTGAGGGGATTGCTCTGCACGGGATGGCTGGTGTCGTTTGCTGTGGCGACCGCGCTTTCGGCCGACCCGAAGCAGCCCTTGTGGCCGGCCGAGGGAATTGAGGATTTTACGCTCACCGAATGTCACGGGCAGACCGTCACCAAGGCCGACCTCCTCGGAAAACCGTGGCTGGCGTGCTTCATCTTCACGCATTGCCTGGGCCCCTGCCCGCTCGTGAGCGAGCAGATGGAGATCCTGCAGGATCGGCTCAAGGGGCTCGATATCCGCCTGGTGTCGATCACCGTCGATCCCGATCGCGACACGCCCGACGTGCTCAAGGCGTATGCCGAGCGGCATCACGCCGACCCCGAGCGCTGGTGGTTCCTGACGGGCGACAAGGCCGAGATCTTTCGCCTGATTCGCCGCAGCTTCCGGATGATCGTCGCCGAAGAGCCCAACCCCGAGCCCGGCTTCGAGATCATGCACAGCATCACGATCATGCACGTGAGCGCCGAGGGGCGGGTGCTCGCTCAATACAATGCCCGCAACAACGTCGACATGGCCCGACTGCGGCGCGTGCTGCTGGGGGCCGCCGACGCAAACGACTCCAAACTGATCGAGAAAGCGGACGAGGAGGAACGTGAGCGTGAAGCCGAACAGCGCCGCCTGCAAGCGGAAGCCGAAGGGCGTGCCGCCCCCGCTTGGGTGCTCCGCCTGCCGACGGTCAACGCCGCGCTCAATGGCCTGGCGACCGTGCTCCTTCTGGCGGGATTCGGGTTGATCAAATCAGGGCGCTCCGAAGCGCATAAGACGGTCATGCTGTCGGCATTCGTGACCTCAATTCTATTCCTCGGGTTCTACCTGCTCTATCACTTCGCGCTGTGGCACTTCACGGGTGAGAGCTCGCGAAAGTTCACGGGGACGGGAGCAATTCGACCGGTCTACCTGACGATCCTCGTGACGCACGTGCTTCTCGCCATGAGTGTGCCGGTCCTGGCAGGCATCACGATCTATCGTGGCCTGACGGCCCAATGGGAACGCCACAAGCGCATCGCCCGCATCACGTTCCCGATCTGGCTTTACGTGTCGGTCACGGGAGTTATAATTTACGGGATGTTGTACCACTGGCCGCCAGCGGGTTAGGTCCCGATCAACGGCCTCAAGATAGGGCTCTCCATGCGCCACGCCGCGGTTCGATTGAGTCTGTTCCTGATTGTCTTGGGTGTGATGTCGCTCGTTTCGGCCTCAGCCGAGGCGTGCCCGATGTGCAATCAGTCGATCGCCAACGAAAACGCGATGCCGCGGGCCTACATGTACAGCATCTTGTTCATGCTGGGGATGCCGGCGACTGTCTTCACCGGCTTCGGCGTGTTCCTGCACCACAAGTTCCGTGTTTACAACGCGGCGCAAATGGCTTTGTTGTCGGGAGACGCCCAGTCTCCGACCGAAGCCCCTGCGCCGCATTCGGCCAGCGAGCGGCGGGGTTAATCCCCGCCGGTCTGACTGCACGAAGGACGGCGGGGATCAACCCCGCCGCTCGCTTTACGCTCCGCTCCAGATGGCCGCCTCGCGACTCTGACGATTTCGACTGGCCACGGCTGCAAACCCGATTTTCCGCTGTAATCGGCTTCTGCCGTGGCTCTCAGTGAATGCAGTCCAGGCGCTCGTCCAGTCCCAGCGTCCTTCGTCTAAATATCCCAGCACGAGTAGTTTCTTGACCTCGTCCATCTCGGCGAACGTCAAATTCTCGGTTTCGGAAACGACGCTGTCGAGGTCGAGCACAGCCGTCAGCTCGGGGTGCCAGCGTTCGATCACGAACCGCCTTCGCAGCTCGGCATCGGGACGAGGAAATTGAAGCAAGAGGTCGATCCGCCCTGGTCGACGAAACGCCGGGTCGAGGTCCGCCCAGCGTGTGTTCGACGTGAACAGATAGACGACTCCCGCCCGCGGGTAGAGTCCGTCCAATTCTGTGAGAAACGTCGTCCGCCGTGTCCCGGCATCCTGTTGTTCGCGATCGCGGAGCGCCTGGTCGAGATCGTCGAACAGCACGACCCCCGGACCATCCAGTTCGAACAGCGCCCGGACGGTGCCTGCCTGACAAGCAGTTTCATATTCCTCGGCAGTCACGCTCCGCCAGCGCAAACCGTGCCGGTGACATTGCGACAACAGCCAGCGCGAGGCCATCGTCTTCCCGTTTCCCGGCTCACCGAGCAGTACCACGCCCCGCTTTTGTGGAACGCCGAACAACTTCAATCGGTCGCTCCCCTGTCGCAGGAATCCGATGGTATTGTCCCACAGCCGCTGGCGGTCGGCATCGCGCATGATCGGGGGTTCTGCTTCAAACGACTGTCGTTCGAGCCGCCGCAGGTATCGATACGCGCGGCGATGCCCGTCGACCGGGACGGCCCAGAAATCGTAGTACGCCGGCGCCCAGTCCCCGCACTGCGGGGCCACGATATGTACCAGCGGCATGCTGAGCCCGTCGATCGTCAGCGAATACAATTCGAGACCGTATTCTAGTTTTTGCCCCTTTGGACCGCCGGTGAAAGTCATCAACGGATAGTCCGACGTCAGCCCCCGCCGACCTTCCAGCCGCAGGTGGGAGCGGAAGAGCTGCTCGGCGGACCACTCGAGATTCAGCGCGCGGACGGGCGTGCCGATCAGGTCGGACGCCTGCGCCAGGCAATACTCGTGGTTTCGCTGATGATCGGCGATGTTCATGCCGGGAAGACACCGCTCCGTAACGACAGGTTCGGAGTCGAGTGGCCCCGCGCGGACAATTTCCCTCAAACGGCGCCAGCAGCGTTCTCAGCGATCGGACAGGATCGCTTCGAACATCGGCAGGAGGACGCTCCTCAACTGCATCGCCCCAAATACCGACAGGTGATCGTCGTCAACGTAGAAGGGGAGACCGTCGCGCGTCACGCGGCAGCTCTCTGTACCGACAAAAAACACGTCGATCGGGTCGAGAACGAAAATGCCATCGCCGGTCATCTCTGCCAGAAACGAGTCCGCACCGGTTCGCTCCTGCAGGTATTCCTGTGAAGTGCAGATGGCCGGGGAAAGATCGCGATTCCAAAGAGTCGAGAGGGCCAGTGCTCTTGGGATGTTCGTCTTTTGCTCGGGCACCTGCCGAAAGAGCCACACGGTCTTTCCATGATCGACAAGTGCATCAACCGTTCGCCTGAGATTCTCACGATTCATGACTTGGGAAGGATGGTGCGACCAGCGCGCCACCAGGAGAACGTGTCGGATGCTCTCTCCGGATTCAAGTTGCTGCCGAATGGTGGTTTGAAACTCTCTCTTGTGCGGTCTCGGCTCCGATTGCTCACAGAACAAGGGAATCGTCGCCGACTGCGTCGCAGCCACGGCCGGGATTCGAAATTCTCGACACATCGAATCCAGCACGGGCATCAGCGCATCCGCATGGCTGTCTCCAATAACGGCAAGGACGGGCGGGCGTCGATCGTCCAAATCCCCCAGGCGCGGCATCCCGGCCCGCAGCGCTTTCGCGGATAAATCGTGTCTCAATCGCCGCTGTGGATTCCTGTCGTTACGTGCGTCTGCGGCTCGCAACACACTCTGTGGAAAGCGACTTCTCATCCCCCCCTGAAAGTGAATCAGCATTCCGACGGCGAGCAATGCTGATGTGCCGATTCCCACCGTCACGAAGATCGAACGGCGCGACTTGCAAACCGCACGTCGACGCACGGGCTGTTCGACGATTGCCAGGGAAAACGCCGCCGCAACAACGCTTATGCCCACCAGCGCCAGCCGCACGGGGACGCTCAACGGCTCAAACTTCAGGTAACTGGCGTAAGCAAACACCGGCCAATGCCAGAGATAAAGAGAATAAGACAAGAGGCCCAACATGACGCACGGCCCGCTCGACAGCAGGCGCTGGACCAGGGTTGCCGGAGTCCTGCCGCCGCTGGCGATGATCGCGGCGGCGCCAATGCAGGGAGGGATCGCGGCGAGACCTGGAAAGATCGTCGCTGAATTGTACGCGAAGCAGGAAGCGGCAATCAGGGCGATGCCGACGAGCCCGGTCAACTCCGCGACCGGGCGCGACAGGGAAACCCGATCGTAGAATTGCGCCAGCAGGACCCCGATCAACAACTCCCATGCTCTGGAAGGCAGGAGATAGAACGAGGCGCTCGGATACTGCCACGACGAGTACACACTCCAGCCAATCGATGCGACGAGCAGCGTCCCCAGCGCCCAGAGCCGGACGAGCGGTCGCCATCGAATCATCAGGAACGGCGGCAGCAGCAGGTAGAATTGCTCCTCCACCGCCAGCGACCACAAATGCAGAAGCGGCTTGATCTCGGAAGGAGCGGCAAAGTAGTCGGATTCCCGCCAGAAATAAAAATTGGCGGACAAAAGAGCTTGCGCAACGGCCGATTGCCCGAGCTCGCGGAAGTCCGCCGGAAGCAGCAGGAAGTAACCCGCAGCGAGCGTCGCAACGACAACCAGGGCCAGTGCCGGGAAAAGACGCCGAACGCGTCGTTCCCAGAATGTGACAATTGAAAAAGTCCCGCGATGGATTTCATTCTGAATGACGTTCGTGATCAGAAATCCGGAGATCACGAAAAACACATCGACGCCGACGAAACCGCCCGGAAACCCGAGCCCGGCGTGGTAGCACAGCACGGGTAGAATCGCCACCGCTCTGAGGCCGTCAATATCCAGTCGATACGATTCATGTCGTTGTGAAGGAAGCGGAGTCATTTTTCCTGCAGTCGCGTCTGATTCTGGCCGCCCCGGCGCTGTCAATCCCCTTCGAACTGCACCAGCGTGTGGACATCGTACTTGGCCAGCCTCGGACGCCCCTCCAAAGAGGGAAGCTCGATGATGAAGGCGCAGCCCACGACTCGGCCATTGAGTCGCTCCACCAGACGGCAGGTCGCCTCGCACGTCCCCCCCGTCGCCAGAAGATCGTCGACGACCAGGCAGCGGTCCCCCGGCTGGATCGCGTCGCGGTGAATTTCGATGCAATCGGTGCCGTATTCGAGCTGGTATTCCTGTCGCTCGACGTGAAAGGGCAGCTTCCCCTTTTTACGGGCCATGACCATCCCGCAATTGAGATGATTGGCCAGTGCCCCCCCGATGACAAACCCCCGCGACTCGATCGCCACGACCCGGTCGATCGGTGAGTAACGATAGTGGGCGACGAATTCGTCGACGGCCCGCTTGAATCCCCACGGATCCTGAAACAGCGTCGTGATGTCGCGAAACTGAATGCCCGGCTTGGGAAAATCGGGGATCGTGCGAATCAGTGACTGAAGCTGGCTGGAGGAATTCATCCGGGTCTCGATCACCCTGGGGGATTGACATGTAAGCGAATACTCAAATGCTTTGCGTACTGCACAAAGTCGCCGTCGGTTGTAAAGATTGCGAGGTCACATCGACGAGCGTTCTCATCGGCGAGTGCGTCTTCTCTCGGTCTTGTAATCGTACCGTGAATCAAAATCGATCGTTCCAAACAACTTGACGATTCGTAGCTGCTTGCGTCTCTGAATGTATTCTTCGAGTGCCGCGGTGACCGCTGCCTTCGGTGTTTTGTGACGACCGATGAGCCGAGCTTCCTCGATCAACGTGTCATCCAGCGTGAGATTCTTCATCACTCATTTCTCCCATCCGTAATCCTTCGCGCCACCTGGATTCTACACAGACTGCTGAATGCCTCCAATATGCCTTGATCTCACGCATTCCGCCGCATCCTCGCCGATGGGAGTTCGGGTTCGTTCAGCTTGCGGTGAGCTTCGCGGCGGCGCTGGCGGACCTGTGGATCACCCTCCGTCTGCCGCAATTCGTCGCGGAGCTCTTCTTTCGTCATGCGGATGCCCCGCTCGAACCGCCAGAGCTGGAAGGCGTAGTCGGCAACGGCTACGACGTCAAGGCCGATCGCCATCTGAAATCCCAGTCGGACCAGGCCGCCGCCGACCTGCTGGCTCAATCCGGCCAGGTCGTAATCGCCGACTCGAATCAAGCCTGGCAGTTGCCCCGTGACGAACCCGGCGGCGATCGCCGCCAGCACCGACAATTTGAGCAGGCTCGCCAACCCGACGGCCGGTCCCCGTCCCGACCACAATCGCCGCAGCCCGGCGAAGGGATTCAGCCGTCCGAGATCCGGAGTCAGCGGCTCCATCGTCGCCAGAAATCCGACCTGGGCCAGATTGATCGCGATCGCAGCCAGTGCCAAAAGTGCCAGGATCGGCGCTGTGGCGCGAGCGGCCAGTTGCGCCAGTTCGCGCAGATGCTGCATCAACGGCACGAGCTCGATGTTGTTCCAGGGGGGGGCCGACAACGACTTTCGCAGAAGTTCCGCCAGCGCGCCCATCACGTCCGCACCGAAAAAGTGGAGCGCCGCTGCCGCCGCCAGAATGCTTGCCGCCGTCGTCAAATCGCCGCTGCGCGCGACCTGACCGCGCTGGCGAAGCTCCAGCCGCCGACGCGTCGTCGCTGGCTCGGTTTTGTCGCTCAGGTCGATGTCGGACATGAATAGGATTCAGGATTCAGGGGTCAGGGGTCAGGGAACGGCCTGCTTCGTTTAGCCGCGAGGCGCAGCCGAGTGCACTGTGATCAATCTCCCATCCCTCCCGACGCCCCCATAACGATGCCGCGGAGGCGGAGCACTGTTTCTGGAAATATCTCTCCGATCCGATCGCCGATCCCTCCCAGAGACAGGCCCAGCACCAAAAGTCCCACAAGCGTTCGGACAGGAATCCCGACGAACAGCACGTTGAGATGCGGCAGCGCGCGACCGAGAAATCCCAGCGCCAGACCAACCAGCGCCATGACGGCCAGCACCGGAGCCGACACCTGCATCGCCAGCACGAGCGACTGGTGCACGAGATCGCTCAGCACGTCAAACATCGGCGGACTGAGCCACGCATAGCCGACGGGCAGCGTCTGAAATGTGTCCAGTAGCGCCGAAACCAGGAGCACGTGCCCCCCCGCGACGAGAAACGCGATCAGGCCCAATTGGTGCAGGATTTGTCCGCTCAGGCCGACGTTGATTCCGAGCTCGGGATTGAAGATTTCACCCGTCGAAAGGCCCAGTTGCTGATCGATCAGGCTTCCCGCCATGAGCAGCGCAGAAAGCATGGTCGTCATCCCCAATCCCAGCGCCAGCCCGACGGCCAATTCGACCAGTCCCAGCCAGACGAAATCCAAAAGAGTGCGCGGAACAGGCGTGGGCAACCGGAACTCGTGGGAGGCAAGACCGTCGCGATCTCCCTTGCCGGCCTCGGCCAGCAAGTGACGAAGCTGCGGATGGAGCGACGGCGAGACTTCATCGAGCGACAATCGTTCGTCACCGTCGCGATCCAGCCGATCGAAGGCCCTTTGCGCATCGACCGAAAGGAGCGCTGGGGTCAGCACCAGGGCGATCGCCGCGACAAGCAGCACGCGCAATGGTATCGAGAGCCCCGGGTGTCCGAATACCGGACCGATGAGCACCATGCCGGCCAACCGCGTCGCCACCAGGATGAAGGCGACGAATGCCTGCATCGCCCCCGGCAGCGACTGTTGCCACCACGGGTCGCTCAGCGAATCGAGCCGAATTGACGGAAGAATCGAATCCACACATCCTCAGAACGTCGAGGGCATCTCCTGGTACAGCGTCTGCGCGTATTCCACCAGCCGCCCGATCGTCCAGGGGAGCACCGCGACGATCGTCAGCACGGCAACAATGAGCCGGGGAACGAAGCTCAGCGTTTGCTCCTGAATCTGCGTGACCGCCTGGAGGATCCCCATCACAAGCCCTGCGGCCACCGACACGGCCAGCACCGGAGCCGCCAGCAACAGCCCCAAATAAACGGCCTGACGCACGAGTTCGACGGCGGTGTCAGTGTTCATGGGGGAAAGGATTCAGGATTCGGGATTCAGGATTCAGAGAAATTGTTAAGCCGCGAGGCGCAGCCGCGTGCCGGGTGGTCAGAGCGCCGCAAAATAGAACGACAGAACGTCAGAGGTCAGAACGACAGTGGGTAGAATCACAAAGCACTCGGCTGCGCCTCGCGGCTAAACGAATTCCCCTGACCCCTGAATCCTGAATCCTGAATCCTCTTCCTCATCCCGCGGCATGCACACTCGCCAGCATCCT
>JAGVKR010000174.1 GCA_020050375.1 Planctomycetales bacterium | reverse complement strand
GATGTCGTAAGTCGTGCCTCCCGTCGTGTACGGAACGACTGTGTTCGGCGTGAAGGTCGTCGTGATTCCACTCTCGTGAACGTCGCCTTCGACCCATTCGGTGTGTCCATTCTGGTCGAATTGTCCGCCGCCGAAATAGGCCACCAGATCCGTCGGGGTCGCCGGCGGCGCGACGCCGAGCGTGCTGGGGTTCAACGTGTCCCACAGGCTGGGTGCGTAGGCCTTATTCTCGGCAGCCGCGAGCGTGGTGCTCGCTCCGTCGGTGAGATCGGAAATCTTCATCGCCTTATTGGGATAGAAGGCGCCGTCTCCTCCTTTTCCCGTGAGGGGATCGAAGATGAACCAGGTTCCCTCGTTGAACGAGTAGTTGAGGGGATAGTGCGTGAACACCGGCGTCAGCCGGGCTCGATCCTGGGCTTCGCTGGGGCAGAGATAGATCGACACGCGGGTGGCGGTCACGATCGGGCTTCCCGTGAATTCGGGGCTGGCGGCCCAGTCGATCAGGTTATGGAGATTCACTTGATCGATGTAGGGCAACAGCCGGGCCTGGGCCGACCACGGCTGAGAGATCCGCCCGATCGGAAGCACCGCGATCGGCGGAAAGGCGGAGTTCGCATCGTGATAGTTGTGGAGCGCCAGGCCGATCTGCTTGAGGTTGTTTTTGCACTGCGCGCGGCGTGCCGCTTCGCGCGCCTGCTGGACGGCAGGCAACAGTAACGCAATCAGAACTCCGATGATGGCGATCACCACCAGGAGCTCGATCAGCGTGAATCCGCGGCGGTGACAGATTCGACGACCGGATAACGTGGGCATGATTCTCTTCCTTCCGTTGAATTGGAGTGACGTGACCCGCTGTCGAACCTTATCGGTTC
Source organism: Planctomycetales bacterium (assembly GCA_020050375.1). Taxonomy (GTDB): domain Bacteria; phylum Planctomycetota; class Planctomycetia; order Planctomycetales; family Planctomycetaceae; genus SIAF01. Next base: position 2,584 of record JAGVKR010000174.1, on the reverse strand, counting down.
CCGCGGGGCCGTCAATACGCAGCGTGCCCTATTAAAAATTATTAAACTCGTCCCCACTTCGATTTACGCTCGATCGGAATTCATCCATACTGAAGCCGTGAAACGGGCAACTCCAGGAGACATCTGATGGCACGGCTGCTCGTCGTCGAAGACCAGAGACCTTTACTGAAGAGCCTCAAACGCGGTCTCGAAGAAGAGGGGCACACGGTGCTGGCCGCGGCTAATGGCGAAGACGGCTATCGTTGCGCCCGCACGCAGGCGGTCGACGCCGTCGTGCTCGATCTGATGCTCCCCGGCCGCAGCGGCCTGAGCGTCCTGAGCACGCTCCGTCAGGACGGATTCGCCAAGCCGATTCTGATCGTCACTGCCCGCGATTCCATCGACGACCGCGTGGCCGGGCTCGACGGCGGCGCCGATGATTATCTCGTCAAACCATTCGCTTTCAGCGAATTGCTGGCGCGGCTGCGGGCCCTGCTGCGTCGCGGCCCGTCCGCGGAAGAAACGCGGTTGCGCGCCGGCGATCTCGAAATCGACCTGCTGAAACGGATCGTCATCCGCAACGGAGCACAACTCGAGCTGACGAACCGGCAATTCGAGCTGCTGGAGTATTTTGTTCGTCATTCCGACGAAATCGTCACCCGCGAGATGATTGTCCGCGACGTCTGGAAAGATACGACCGGCATTCTCACCAACGTCGTCGAGGTGTGCATCAACCACCTGCGGAAGAAAATCGAACGGCCCGAATTGCCGCAGAGGCTTTGCACGCTGCGCGGAGTCGGATACACGCTGAGGACCGACGCATGCCCAGGCTGACAATTGGCTCGCGGCTTACGCTCTGGTATGGCGGGGTGCTCGCCGTCGGCATGTTGGCGTTTGCCGGCGTGGTTTATTCGTCGTTCGCTCGCAACCTGCAGAGCGAAATCGACCGGGCTCTTGCCGAAGAGCTGTTCGAGATCGCCGCCGTCGTGCGAGAAGCGCCTGATCGAGCCAGCCTCATCTCGAGCCTCGAGAGCGATTTCGGTCAGCATGAATTCTATGAGATTCAGGTGAGCGGCACCGATACAACGGTGGTCTTCCACACCCCGGCGCTGGCTAAGCGGTCACTGCCGATTCCGGACGCACCGCAAGTCGAGCAATCGACAATCGATGCCGAGGTGCCCGGCGTGGGGCCTTTCCGGGTGGCGAGCCGTCTGTCGGCAGGCCCCTCGGGCGAATACGTCATTCAGGCCGCCGATTCGTTGAAACTCTTTCAGCGGGAACTGTCGGAATTGCTGGCCGTGATGCTGAGCGCGGGTCCGATCGTTCTCGGCATTGCACTGACCGGCGGTTACTGGATTTCGCGCCGGGCGCTGGCCCCGGTCGATCGGCTGACGACGGCGGCGATCGGAGTTTCAGCGGCGCGGCTCGATCGCCGGGTCGACGTCGCGAACTCGGACGACGAGCTGGGCCGCCTGGCGCAGGCCTTCAACGGAATGATCGAGCGACTCGAACGATCGTTTGACGAAATGCGTCGCTTCACCGCCGATGCCGCGCACGAATTGCGAACTCCGCTGTCCGTCCTGCGCAACGAGGCCGAAGTCACGCTCCGGGCGGAGCGCCGGCCCGATCAATACCGGCACGTGCTCGAAAACCAGTTGGAAGAAATCGCCCGCCTGACGCGCCTCGCCGATGAGCTGTTGTTCCTCTGCCGGGAGGATGCCGGGCTGCAGGAAGTGCCGCTGCAACCGGTCAGTGTCGGTGCAGTTCTGGAACAACTCATCGGGCAGTTGCAATCGGCGGCCCAGGCCCGCGAAGTGACGCTCGAACTCGAGACGGCTCTCGACTGCACGATCTCCAGTAACCCCGATCGACTGCGACGGCTGTTCTTCAATCTGATCGACAACGCCCTCAAGTACACGCCGGCGAAAGGGAACGTGCGGATTCGTTGCGTTCGCGACGCGAATCAGGTCAGCGTCCTCGTGACCGACACGGGCATCGGCATTCCGGCCGAGCATCTGCCGCACATCTGCGAGCGATTTTACCGCGTCGACCAGGCCCGCGATCGATCGATCGAGGGGACCGGGCTGGGGTTGTCGATCTGCCTGGCCATCGTCGAGGCCCACCGCGGCACGCTGCGCGTTGAAAACGCCCCCGGCGGAGGGACGCTGGTGGTGGTCTCGCTCCCGCTCGCCGCTGCGCCCACGAAGGCGAACGTCGCAGGCATCTCTGCGGAGAGTCCGGCGCCCGCCGTAAAAACGAACATCTCCGGAAGCAATCCGGCTCCCGGAGATGGCGTCTGGGTCACGACGCAATGTTATACTTCCGCCGAGCGGCCGGTCGTCATTCCTTCACGTTGAAGCGCGCGGGAGCTTCCACGAATTCACTGCGGCTGGCGGCCGACGAGAACAGGTACAGCTTGCCTCGATACCAGGCGGCGTGCTCGAGGCTCCCTTCAACTCCTTCTTCGCCCCCGGCGAGGCGCACGACGTCGTTGCCGTCCCCCGCGGGAATGTACTTCTGCGGAGTTTCGTCGAAGGCCTCTTTGGCCTCGATCGACGAGAAGGTGTATGTTCGCCCGCGGTAGTCCGACTTGAACTGCGCTCGG
>JAGVKR010000753.1 GCA_020050375.1 Planctomycetales bacterium | reverse complement strand
GATCGGCTTCTCTGCGAAGACGTGCTTCCCCTTTTCCACCGCGTACGCCAGTTGCTCGGGACGAAAGACGGGAGGGGTCGCCAGAATGACGACGTCGACGCCGCTGTCGATCACCCGCTTGTAGGCGTCGAACCCGACGAACTGGCGGTCAGTGTCGACGGCAACCTGATCGGCTTGCTCCGAGCCCCGCAGCGCGCCAAGGCTGTTCTGCAACTTGTCGGCGAAGGCATCTCCCATCGCGACGAGCTTAACGTTTTCGTCGGCCCGCAGCGCGTCCATCGCCGCGCCGCTTCCACGGCCGCCGCAACCGATCAGCCCGAGTTTGAGCGTATCGCTGCCGGCGGCAAAGGCGCCTGGTGCCAGCGAGAATTGTCCGACGAGGGCTCCCCCCACGGCGGCGACAGTCGAGCTTTTGAGGAAATCACGCCGACTGGCGGCGGTCGGTCCAGGACGTTGGGCTCTGTCGCTCATCGAAAACATCTCCGCAGGAAACGAAGGGGTAGGGGCGTCAAATCGAAGGCCAATCCACGCGCATCATCATACCATGATGCGTGGCCGGGGGGCAACGTGAGGCGAGTTCGGGTGGTAGTACATTTTGCGAGCGGATTGCGTTTCGGGGTGACGCGTGGAATTGACGTAAGTCAGATCAGTCGCCAAACGAATCTCTGGGTGGGTACGGGTGCCAAGGTGTCAGGAGCAGCTACCTCCACCCGACAATCTCCAACAAAACGGTTATTGGCGTATACACGACTCGGAGGAAATCGGGGTCGAATCGAGGTTTGAGTCCGGGCCAGTTCTCAACCAACACGAACGATAGCAGGTAAAGCAGATAGAGCGCCGCCGCACAACGTTGCGCCATCCATATGAACTTCTTGCGTTCGTCGCTCATGCCCCAATCATACCCCACCCGGCGACGGGCGCAAACAAAAGCCCCGCCGAATCTCTCCGGCGGGGCACGTCGCTCTGACGGCCTCACTCCGCATTCCCCATCACCCGCTCAAACAGCTCCTCCAAAGACCACGGCCGCGACGTGACGCCAGCCGCCATTTCCGGCGTCCGGCCACCAAGGCTCGCGTGCTGCCAGCAGTAGTTGTAGTGCGCAACATAGATCGCCACGGCCGCAACAAGGTTTTCCAGCTTCTTCGAGAAGCACAGCGACAGCCGCGTGAACCGCTTGACCAGCGTCCGGGGCGTGACGGTGACGGGCTCGACGTGCGACGTGCGTATCGTCATCGGGTTATGATCCCGTCGTTGCCGATCCCTCCGCCGGTGCATAAAACCGGTGCGCCGCCAAGACGCGGGTCGCCTTCCCAGCCTCAAGCGGCGAGAAGCCGCAGTCGTTGGAAATCTGAGGAGCCCTACAGTCAAAGGTTCGCCTACCCTCCACCCCTCTCTCCGCAGTAGATTCACGGCATGGACGAGCGACCGACAAAGCGACGGGGGCCGATCACACTGCTACGGACGAGCCGGCGGTTTCGGCGATGGACATTCGGCGTGATCGCCACCCTGTTGTTGTATGCGGCGAGCATTGGGCCAGCGATCTGGCTAGAAACAAGAGGCTTTTTGTTCAGCCGAGATGGCGTTCTATTGGCCTATGCGCCGATCGTGTTCGCCTGGGAGCATTCACCACCGCTGTTCCGAGAGCCAATCGGGTGGTACACGCAACTCTGGATGCACAGTGCGCCAACATCGGCGACACCACCTCCTCGCAGCGTCGATGCGACGGCCAGTGCCCCGGAGCCATGAGCGCCCATTTACGTTTACATCTCAGACCTCCCGTCGAGATCAAACTGTAGCACTACCGCGGGTTCAATTGCTGGCCGGTCACATGCGGTGGCTGTATGATGCAGCGCGCTGGCTTTGATTTTCCATACAGTCGTTCCGCTGCCGCACTTTTACCGTACTGGAGGATTCTTTTCATGTCCGACGCCCTCGATCGCCGTGACTTTCTCAAAACCATCGGAGCTCTCGCCGCTGCTGCGGTTGCCGGAGCTGGTGCGCCGGCCTTTGCCGCCGGCCAGCCGGAGCGCAAGTACAAAAAGGCGCTCAAGTACAGCATGGTGGGGATCAAAGCGCCGCTCGTCGAGCAGTTCCAGATCCTCAAGGAGATCGGCTACGACGGGATCGACATGGACAAGCCGGCCGATCATGCCGAGGTCCACCAGGCGCAGAAAGAATCGGGGCTGATCGTTCACGGCGTCGTCGACTACGTCCACTGGAAGCAGCCCCTCTCGCATCCCGATCCGGCGGTGCGGGAAGCGGGAGTCGAAGGGCTCAAGACGGCCCTCCGCGACTCGAAGGCCTACGGGGGGACGACCGTGCTGCTCGTCGTCGGCGTCGTCAACAAAGACATTTCCTACGCCGACGCCTACAAGCGAACGCAGGAGGAGATTCGCAAGGTCCTGCCGCTTGCGGCCGAGCTTCAAATCAAGATCGCGTTCGAGAACGTCTGGAACATGTTCCTTTTGAGTCCGCTGGAATTCGCCCGGTACATCGACGACTTCGAAAGCCCGTGGGTCGGGGCCTACTTCGACATCGGCAACGTCGTCAACTACGGCTGGCCCGAGCAGTGGATCCGCACGCTGGGCAAACGGATCGTCAAACTCGACATCAAGGAATACAGCCGCAAGCTCCGCGACGAAAAGGGCCCCTACGCCGGCTTCGCTGCCGAGCTGGGAGACGGCGACGTCGAATGGCCGGTCGTGCTCAAAGCGCTCGATGAGATCGGCTTCACCGGCTGGGGAACGGCCGAGGTCAAAGGTGGCGACCGCGACCGGCTGCTCGAAGTTTCGCAGCGGATGGACCGTGTGCTGGCGCTTCGTTGATCCAGCGTCGCTGCACAAGCTTCGTATTTGTCGCGTTCGCCCCATCATGTGCGGCATCCCCGTGAAGTGGGTCAGGAGGCATGTGAATCAGGAGGTCGGGTACATTCCCACCTCCCGACTGCGGTTTTGCCGCCAGAAATGATTCCTGCTAGACTGACTTCGGAGGATGTCATGCCGCTACGCGACCATTTTCGTTCACCTCTGGACGATGTGCATTCCTGGGACGAGCTCCACGGCGGATGGCCGATGATGATCGTCCGAAAGCTGGTCGAA
>JAGVKR010000161.1 GCA_020050375.1 Planctomycetales bacterium | reverse complement strand
GCCGAGCGGTAGAGCGAATAACCGCTGGCGCCGCCGGCGCGCGGCTGGTGCTGCACGTCGATGGTCGTCGTGGGCACGCCCATGATGGCCATGATGGCGTTGACGTTGCGCGTGCGCTCGCGGTACTCGCGGAAGAGCGTCACGGCGCCATTCTGCCAGTCGCTCCCCTCTGCCGTGACCAGCTCGCGGACGAACTGATCGTACGGTTTGTTCCTGCGGAAGGCGTCGCGAATCCAAGCGTCGTAATTGTAGACCGCCTTGATCCCCACACGGTACGGATTGGGGCGAAGCAGGTCGGCCCATTTGTTGGCCCAGTAGTCGGCGTACTCGGGGCGAGAGAGAAGCCGGTCGATGACCCGCGCACGGCGATCGGGAGTGGCATCTGCCAGAAACTCGCGCGTCTCGGCGGGAGTCGGCAGGCGGCCGATGATGTCGATGGTGACGCGCCGCAGCCAGGTCGTCTCGGGGGCGGGCACCGAAGGGGTGATCGCCAGGCGATTCAGCTTGTCCCACACCAACCCGTCGATGAAATTGTTGCGTGGAAGCGCATCGTACAAGTCGGCGGGAACGGAGCCGGGAAGGGGAATGGCGACATTGCAAACGGCGATTCGCCCCATGTAACGGGCCATGATCGCCGCTTCGCCGGGAAGAGTGCTCGTGCGAATTGTCCCCGCCGGGTCGACCGCCACGATGGCGCTTTCGTTCGATTGAAAGGCGGTGAGCCCGGTCACGTCGCGCGTCGAGCCGTCGGAATAGCGGGCCATCACGACGAGCGGCTGCTGCTCGTTGTAGACCATCGTTCGCTCGGCAGGATTGACGGAAATCTGCTCGAGGAGCGGGTCGCCCGGTTGCTGGCGCGGCATCCCTTGGTTGATCCATCGAAGCAAGACGTCGTAGTATGGACCTTGCGGCTCCATCCGTTTGCCGCCCCCGTGCGGAGCAATCCCGGCCGCCTTCTTCAGCAGCAGGCTTTGTTCGGGGACCGGCGGAAAGATTCGCCGCCCGCGCCCTTCCTGCGTGAGCGCCGCGAAGTCGAAATCGGGATGAAAACCCAGCAGCGACAGTTGAAACCCGTTCTGTCCCCGCGCCTTGCCGTGGCATGCGCCGGAATTGCAGCCGAGTCGGGTCAGGATCGGAACGACATCGAGCTCAAAGCTGACCGACGGCGCGGGCGGAGCATCGGCGCGGGCCGGCCCATCAGGAGTGAGCGCGATTCCGCACGCCACGAACGCGATGGAAAGAAACGGAGAGACGGGCCGTCCGTTTCGAAGATTGCGAGCTCGACGAACCGGCTCGGAATACCTCTGCGCGGATCGTGCGCATGTCTCACCGGCGTCGCTGACTGGGCGATGCATCGGGAGCGCTGGCATGTCGATCATCGGCAGATGTTCGAGCGGCTTCGACATCTCAAACGGGCGGGAGGCGGGCGGGGCGGGAATTGAATGTTTTGGCACTCAATCCAATCAACCTATGTACATTTGATTCTAGTATAACCCGGACGCCGTTTCCAAGGGCAGTGCCGATGAAATCGCGGACGGGCGCGTTCGATTCGTCAGTTGTACCGTGGGCGCAGCGTTCCGATTGCTGACATCGAGCGACAATCGTCGAGAACCAGCAGCGGCAGCTCGATCGCAGCGGGGCGTCGGGAGATTACGACCGCATCCGGCAGTCGGCCCTGTCGCTGATGGCCGACCCCAAAGTCCGCGAAGCCTTCAACGTGCGCCATGCCGACCCGCGGACGCTCGAGCGCTACGGCGACAATTCGTTCGGCTGGTCGCTGCTGATGGCGCGGCGGCTGGTCGAAGCGGGTGTCAACATGGTGCAGGTGAACCTCGGGAATTTTGGTGGCTGGGATCTGCACGGCAATAACTTCCCGCTGCTCAAGGACTATCTGTTCCCGCCGACTGATCGCGCGGTCTCGGGGCTGCTTGACGATTTGCAGGAGAGCGGCCTCTTCGATAGCACGCTGGTGGTGATGGCCGGCGAGTTCGGGCGCACCCCGCGAATCTTCAATGTGGCGCCGAACGTTTACCGGCTTCCCGGCCGCGATCACTTGGCTCCGTGCCAATCGGTGTGGTTCGCCGGCGGCGGCGTTCAGGGAGGGGCTGTGATCGGCGCGTCGGACCGGGACGGCGCGTATCCGATTTCGAATCACCAGACGCCCGAGAACTTCGCCACCACAATTTATGAGGCATTGGGCATTCCGCGCGACGCCCACTGGCGGGACATCACCGGCCGGCCGTACGCCGTCTACGAAGCCGACCCGATCGAGCGCCTGACGGCTTGAGCGCGTGTGAAGGTTCGTAGTGTGGACTTCAGTCCACACGATAGGTAGTGTGCGACCGTCTATTCAGTCGAAACCTTTTCGGACTCTGAGCGGCGGGCGATTGAGCCGCTACGCGACGATTCGGCTGATGTCGATCAAATGGAGTTGCCGTCCGGTCTCGCCGGCGGGCGAGTCGATCACGACCGTGCGGCCAGCGGGGCTCACGCGCGGGTGCGTGTCGCAGCGCCATTCCCCCGTGTACGGAGGGGGCGAGACGAAATGGCCGAGCGGAATCTTGCGGCCCGTTTTCACATGATAGAGATAGGGATTCTGGCGGCGGTGGGCGTCGGGGTAGGTGTCATTCAGGATCCATTCGCCACCCGGCACGTAGGTGCAGTGGCCGTCCTGCGTCATCACGTCGGGCCCGACGGCCTCAATGCTTCCGCCCGTGCGGTCTTCGAACAGGTAAAACCGCGAACCGTGGGCGGGCTGTTTCGAGAACGCCAGGAGGTGCTTCGGGTCGCGCCAGATGAAGTGCGATGTCAGGCCGTTGTCGTCGACGACGCGCAGGTCGCTCCCATCGAGGGCCGCCGTGAGCATCCGCGTCTCGCGCCCTGTGCCGACTTTCCAGCGGTGGAGGAAGACAAATCGCGAACCGTCGGGACTGAGCAACAGATGATTGAACCAGTGCTTCGTCTCTTTCATGCTCGGGAGCGCCCGACCGAAACGGACGACGTCGGCCACCGTGAGGATCAACTCCTGCCGGCCCGACTCCAGATCGATGCGGAAGATTCCCGTGTCGTCGGGGGCGCTTTTTTCGGCGTTCGGATCTGAAATGCCGTTATAGCCGTAGCCCGGTCGTACATCGGCGAGCCGGCGAAAATCGGGCGCAATCGCGAGCTTGCCATCCGGACTGAGGGCGTAGATGGGATGCGGAATCGTCCGCAGCTCGCGCGACTGTACGTTCAGAATGCGGCAGACGTACCGGTCGTTGTCGCGGTCGTTCCAGAGCACCGTCGTTTTCGAGCCGGGGACCCACTGAAGCATGCACCCCTGCTGCCAGCACCAGGCGGTGCTTTTTCCCAGCTCGATCCAACGGTCGTTGTCTTTGAGATCGACCATGCCGATTTGGATGACGTCATCGGGGCGCGGCGAGCGATGCTCGAAATCGACTTCCATCCCCAGGCAATAACGCCCGGTCGGGTCGAACTGGAGTTTGTCGTAGTAGCCGAACCAATGCCGGCGCGGCCCGCGCGTGATCACGCGCATGGGAGGCAATGTTGGTTCGGCGGCGGCGCGAGCCGAGGCGGCGAAGCCCAACCCCAGCATCGCGCTTCCGTGCAGAAACGTTCGTCGGGTGACACGCAGGCCGTTCAAGTTCTTCGCTCCCGTGATCGGCTTTTCCGCCGAACGCCAAGGAGAAACGGAACGCCGGCGATGCTGCCGAGCATGGCGGCGGCAACCAGTCCCGAGCGATCGGCCGGTCCGTCGGTCCGAATGTCGCCGACCTGGACGCCCGCGTGTGATGCGATCGTCACGACGTCGTCGTAGGTGCGCCGTTCCCAACCGTCCAACTTCCCTTCGGGAGTCGTTTTTGGAAAGACGTAGGCAGGCGTGACCACGACCTGCCACTGCCCCTTCTCATTCGGGAAGACATTGACTTCGAGATGCCCGTAATGCTTGCCGCCGGAAACGAGCTGCTTGCCGTTCCAGACTTCGGGAGCGTTCTCGTGAGCCAGGAACTGCCGGTAGGGATTGTCGAATCCCTTGGACGGGCCGCGGAGGCCGTCTCCCCCGTAACCGACGTCGTAAAAATGAATCGAATGCGGGCGCGTCGTGCCGTCAGGGAGTGTCTCGCTCCCGGTGACCAGCGATCGTTCGAGCATTTCGTCGTGACCCGAAAAAACAATGTCGACCCCGTAGCGGAAGAGGAGCGGTTGAATGATCCGCATCGCGATTCCCGACTGTCCCGAAAAATTGGGACTGCCGAACGGGACGCTGTGCGGTCCCGAGCCATACGCCGTGTGATGGAATTGAACGAACGTGAAGCGGCTTTTCCGCTGCGCGTCGGCGAGTTGCCTCTCGAACCAGCGGTATTGCTCGGAGCCGGGGTTGAAATCGGGCGCGTTGCTGCCTTCGAGGTTGTGATTGGTGTCGGAGGCCGTTTTGTTCGGCAGCCCGTCGCTCGAATCGAGCGTGATCAGCGTGACCGGACCGTAGTCGATGCGGTAGTAGCGCCCTTCGTGCTTTGGATTGGAGGCCTGATTGCCCGGGACTTCGAAATAAGTGCGAAATTTATCGACAGAAAAGTTGGCGCCTTCGGCTGAGTATCCGCCGCCAGGCCCGGCGTAGTTCTCGTGGTTTCCGAGCGAGGGCAGAATCGGGACGCCGCTGGCGATCGTTCCGTAGTCGCCGGCGTTGTGCCGCCAGAACTCGACCCAGTCGCGCTGCTCGCCACCGGTTTCAACCAGGTCGCCGGCAATCATGATGAAGTTGGGCTGCCGCGACGTCATCACCCGGATGTTTTCCCGATAGCCGGCCGTCTGATCGACCAGATACGTTTTCATCCCTTCGGGGCGGTTGGAATTCGGCGGAACCGGCCAGTCGACGGGCGGAGTGGTGCTCGATTCGGGTTCGGTTTCCGGGTCGGAATAGACGACGAAGCGAATCGGCTGGTCGGCGGAAGGTGCGGTCTGAAATGAGCCTTCGCGCTCTTCAGCCCCCTGGCGAACTTTGTACGAATAGCGCGCGCCCGGTTGGAGGCCGGCGATGCGCACGCTGTGCAGGTATGGCAAGGACGGATGGGGGCCGCCCGGTTCGGGCTTGAATGTGTTGTAGGCGAGCGTCTCCACCAGCTTTGGCTGCGAACGGTGAACGCATTGAGCGGGCGGGGCGCCGACCGTCACGACGCCGGGCTCTTTGGAGTCGGAGAGCCAGCGGACCGTCATCGCGTCCTGCGCCGGGTTCTGGACGTAGGGGAGGACGCGAAACTCTGCGGAACGCGTCAGCCCGGCGGGGAGCAGGGCGATGGTGAAGATCAACGAGCGATGAATGCAAGACACGAAACGGACCTCCCTGGGCGCTATGCGTCCCCCGCGTATCGAGGCAACCCTGCTAGGAACATCGGCCTGACGCAAGCCGAATCGGAACGCGCTCCTCTGCGGCACATCGGGCCGGCATCCCGAGAATTGCACTCTCATTGCTGCGGACGTAGGCACCCGACGACAGAGGAAACTGCAACCAGACAGTCTCCGGGAAACATCGTCAGGTTTTATCAGGGGATTCTGGGGGAAGAAAATCGGATTCGGAGATCGGGGCGATGAAGCACTGGCGAATCGACGATTGAAGCT
>JAGVKR010000760.1 GCA_020050375.1 Planctomycetales bacterium | reverse complement strand
TCCTTGACGGTCTTTCCGCCGGGGATCATCGGCAACACATGTTCCTGGTACGGGCAGACAATGTCGAGAACGTACGGGCCGGGCGTGGCCAGCATTTGCGCCAGAGCGGCAGGGAAGTCCTTTCGGCTGCGGACCTGGCTGGCGGGAATACCGAACCCGTTGGCGATTTTCACAAAATCCGGATAGGTGGTTTCGATCGGACCGGTTCCTTTGCCGCGCGCTTCGGGGTGATCGACCGGGCCCAGGTAGGTATGCGCCCGGTTGCTCTCGTGGAACCGGTCTTCCCACTGCATCACCATCCCCAGGTGCTGATTGTTGAGCAGAAACACCTTGACCGGCAGTTTTTCACAATTCAGCGTCGCCAGCTCCTGCACGTTCATCAGGAATGAGCCGTCGCCGTCGATGTCGATCACCAGATTGTCGGGATGCGCAGCCTGCGCCCCCATCGCGGCGGGCAGGCCGAAGCCCATCGCCCCGAGGCCCGAACTGCTCATCCAGCGCCGCGGACGGTCGAACTTGTAATACTGCGCCGCCCACATTTGATGTTGCCCCACACCCACCGCAACGTAGGTGTCACGATCAGCAGTCTGACGGTGCAGCTCCTCGATGGCATACTGCGGAATGATCTGATCCCCCTCGGGCGGCGTGTACCGCAAGGGGTGTTGATCGCGCCAGGCATTCACCGTCTTCCACCAGTCGTCGATCTCCGGCAGATCGTCGTCGGTGAGCGCCTCGTTGAGGGCTGTGAGCACTTCTTTCAGGTCGGCCACAATCGGAATATGGGCCGCCTTGTTCTTGTGGATTTCCGAAGGATCGTTGTCGACATGGACGACCTTGCCGTGGACGGCAAATTCGGAGACCTTGCCCGTCACGCGGTCGTCGAATCGTACCCCGAACGCCAGTAACAGGTCGGCTTCATTGATCGCGAAATTGGAATACACCGTCCCGTGCATTCCCAGCATGTGCAGCGACTGCGGATCGCGGCCGGGAAAGGCCCCCAGCCCCATCAATGTCATGGCGACGGGGATTCGCGTCCGTTTCGCGAACTTATGAAGTTCCTGAGCGGCACCGGCATTGATGGCCCCGCCCCCCACATACAGAATCGGCTTGCGCGAGCGTTTGATCGCCGCCAGAACCTGCCGAATCTGGGCCGGATTGACCCCCGACGACACGGGACGGTAGCCGGGCAATTTCATCGGCGGGTCGTAGTCGGGAGCGCCGCTGGACGGTTCGACCTGCAGGTCCTTGGGAAAGTCGATCAACACCGGACCGGGACGCCCGCTACGCGCCAGATAGAACGCCTCTTTCACCACGCGCGGAATGTCTTCGAAGCGGGTGATCAGATAATGGTGCTTGGTGATCGCCCGGCAGACTTCGACGATCGGCGTTTCCTGAAAAGCATCGGTCCCGATGAAGTGCCGCGCGACCTGTCCCGTGATTGCCACAATCGGACAACTGTCCATCTTGGCGTCGGCCAGTCCGGTCACGAGATTGGTCGCGCCCGGCCCGCTCGTCGCCATGCACACGCCGACTTTTCCCGTACTGCGGGCATAACCTTCGGCAGCGAATGCGCCCCCCTGCTCGTGGCGCGGGAGAATCGTCCGCAACACGTCGGCGCGGTGCGTGAGCGCCTGGTGCATCGGCATGCTGGCCCCGCCGGGGTACGCGAACACCGTATCGACCCCCTGACGCACCAGCGCCTCGACGAGAATATCGGCCCCATTGATCGAGGTTTGGGTCTTCGGCTTCGGTTCGGCTTTCAGATTCTTGGCGGGCACAGGTCTCGTCTCACACTTTCAGAAACAGGGAAACACACCATCCATCACGTCTGCGGCGGTTCGGCAAAGAATTCGCCCAACCCGCGACACGAGAAGACATTCTATTCTAGTTCGCGGTTCGGGCAATTTCGAGGGGGGATTGCACCTGATTACCGCCATCGGGAGCATTCTAAGAACGAGGAATCCGCAGGGCGCCGGGCCGCAAATTCATCGCCGACGGCTATTTGACCTTTTTCAACTCCAGGATGAAGTGCAGTGTCGCTCCCGGAGGGATATCAGGCGGAGCGCCGGCGGCGCCGTAACCCAGGTGGGGGGGGATTTCCAACTCAATCATTCCTCCCTCGCCAACCAGAGGCAGCCCTTCCTGCCAGCCCGGCACCAATTTACTCAGAGGATAGTCCAGTGGCTCGTTTCGATCGTACGAGCTGTCGAACTGCTTCCCATTATCCAGCCAGCCCTTGTAGTGGGCGACCACAGCATTTTTTACCGTCGGCTTCTTACCGTCGCCTTTTCGCAGAATGCGATAGTACAGGCCTGATCCGGTCGGCGTCAGTTCCGACGAGACATCCGGGTCGTACTCGCCGGCGCCGCTGGGGCGCTCCGGTAACTCGGCCTGTTTCGGCGTCCCGCTCCCCGGACCACTGGCGGCCGGAGCCTTCGGGACAGGGCTGGGATCATTCGAGCCGTCGTTGCTTCCGGCACACCCGGCCGCCAGCCCCAGGCCTATGAAGATGAGAATCTCCCGTACCCCTCGCGCGGTCGCCATCGTTCACCTCAACAGGAAGGAAACGCCATAACCAAAATGATCGCACCACGATACGCAGGCCCGAGGAGTTGTGCAACTCTGCCGTAATCGCATCGGCTCCACTTCGGCCGTGATTTGGATCACGCGCCAGCAAACTCGGGTTGAATGGCGTAAAGAAAACAGTGCCGAGCACCGGCAACCTGAACTGTTTTGTCTTAGAAACGTCAACGCGGAAGTTTCTGGAATCTCGCATGTTAGGGAAAATCAACCGGCGGTTGAATTCCCCCGCTCGGGCTTGTACGCTCACGACCTCGCGGACTCTGGACATTCGATGTTCCGCGCAGTAAAGATTGGGGTTTCGAGTGCATTCTTCATCGGAAAATGCACCGACCCAGGCAACGCAACTGGCATGAGGCGCCCATGACGACCAGCGGTAAAGAGTTGATGATCGAGGCCAGCGGGCTGTCCAAGCACTACGGCCAGTTCGCGGCCATCGAGAACGTCTCGTTTTCAATCCCGAAAGGGCAAGTCGCCGCGTTCCTGGGGCCCAACGGCGCGGGCAAGTCGACGACGATGAAGATCCTGACAGGCTTTCTGTCGCCGACGTCAGGTTCGGCCCGGATCGGCGGTTTTGACGTCTATTCCAATCGGATCGAAGCGGCCAAGCTGATCGGCTACCTTCCCGAAAACGGCCCTCTGTATCTGGAGATGACCCCCTTCAGCCTGCTCGAATATTTCGGTCAGGCGCGCGGGATGGAAGCCGGCAAGCTCAAGCAGCGACTGGATTACGTCGCCGAGAAATGCTCGTTGACGAATGTCTGGGGCAAGCCGATCGGCAAGCTGTCGCGAGGTTACCGCCAGCGGGTCGGGATGGCGCAGGCCCTGCTGCACGATCCGCAGATTCTGATCCTCGACGAGCCGACCTCCGGCCTGGATCCGAATCAGGTTCACGACGTTCGTGAATTG
>JAGVKR010000241.1 GCA_020050375.1 Planctomycetales bacterium | reverse complement strand
CGCGTTTCCGCTGCCCGCGTCAATGAAGTCGCTCAGCCTACAGCGAGGCGCGGTCCGAGGTCCTCTTGAATCCATTCCGCTCTTCCGCCGACTCCGGAGGCTCACGGCGCCGCGTTCTTGACGAGCACTTTGGCGTATTTGGCGATCAGTGATTCGCCGCCGCTGCGGATGTACTCCCATTGGCCGTCTCCGTCGAGATCCAGCAGTCGCTCTTCGAAGATCAGAGCAAAGGCAATCAGGCGTCGATGTCGATGTGTCAAAGTCTCGCTCCTTCGAATGCTCTCAGAAGGTTCCAGCTAAAGTGTGCCGTCGCTCGAATTCGCATGATACCCGGTTCAGTCGCCAATCAGTGCGCACTCGCCCGCGGCCAATTCCACAAATCCGGAATTATCATTGCATGTCATGATATCCCGTTCTATGACGCGGATCGGCGGATTTCCTGCCGGAAAGATGACCTCGATCGATCTCGAATTGACCGTTGGCACATCGCCTGCGTATCTTGAACCGGTGCATTCGTTCCCTGGAGAGAGTCGACCATGTTGCACCGGCGCGACGCCATGCTTCGGCTGGGGCGGTTTGGCCTCGGCGCCTTGACGCTGCCGCAGCTTTTGCGGGTCGAGGCGGCAATGGCGAGTAACGACATCGCCGCTCGTCCTGCCGCGCCCGCCAAGTCCTGCATCCTGATTTACCTCTGGGGTGGGCCGCCGCAGCAGGATCTGTGGGACATGAAGCCCGACTCGGCCCCGGGGATTCGCAGCCATTTCAGGCCCATCCCCACAGTTATTCCGGGGATCGACGTCTGCGAGCACCTTCCGCTCCTGGCGCAGCACACCGACAAAACGGCGTTCGTCAGGTCGGTCACGCACGACAGCAACAACCACGAGCCGAGCGTTTATCGCACGCTCACCGGCCGGATCAACAACACACTGGCCGTTCCCCGCAACAAGCGGAATCGAAATGACTTTCCCACCATGGGATCGGTTGTTTCCTATGTCACTCCGCTCGGATCGATGCCGGCTTCCGTCACGATTCCACGTCCGATCGGCCACGATGGCGTCACGTACTCGGGAACATATGCCGGTTTCCTCGGGGGACGTCACGACCCGATGGAGGTAGCGGCGGCCGAAGAGACAAACGAAAAGCCAACGCACTCGATTGCCCTCCCCACGGATGTGCAGGAGTCGCGCCTCTTGGCCCGCCGCGGGCTGCTGAACGTCATCGAACAGATTGACCGCCGGATGCAGACCGACCGATTGGTGACCGGCCTCGACAGCTACCGCGAGCTCGCATTCAGCATGTTGTCGACGCCGACCGCGAAGCGAGCCTTCAACCTCGAACTGGAAGACCCGCGCACGCGCGACCGCTATGGCCGCAATGAGTACGGCGAAAGCATTCTCCTCGCCCGGCGCCTCGTCGAATCGGGAGTGCGGCTGGTGACGATCAGTTGGATGTTCATCGAGAAAAGCGGCAACGTTGCCAACGTGTGGGACAATCACGGCCCGTTCCAGGGACTGAGTGGGACCGACATGCTCAAGGCCTATTATTGCCTTCCGTCGCTCGATCGCGGGTTGAGCGCTTTGCTCGAAGATTTGTCGGGGCGGGGCCTGCTGGATGAAACACTCGTCGGGCTGTGGGGCGAATTCGGTCGAACCCCAAAACTCAACGCGGCCCAGGGGCGCGACCATTGGGGAGCCTGCCAGACCGCGCTCTTCGCCGGCGGGGGCGTTCGCGGCGGCACCGTCTATGGCTCCAGCGACCGGGATGCGGCCTATCCCCGATCCAATCCCGTTTCGCCGGAGGATCTCATCGCCACCGTGTACCAGGCACTGGGGATTCCCCCGGAAATTGAGATGCGCGACCAACTCAACCGGCCGCACCGGCTGGTGGACGGACGCGCGATTGGCGAGCTCTTCGGGTGATTGGTTCCGCAGGGCAGCCGTCGATTAAGTGCTCGGCAACGGCTTGGGTGAAACGGACGATTTGCGCGATCCGCGATCGTCACCACGCTCGCCGGAGGGCCTTCGTAAAGAGGACGTCTATCTTCGACGTATCTCCGGTTGGCCGATCAATGAACGTCAGTTCCTGAGCCTTTACCAATTGTCGGATCAATTGCGAGCGAGGATTCTGGGCGTCCGAATTCGAGACGCTCGGGTGCACGACCAGGCAGTCCCATTCCTGGTGCCCGAAGCTCAGCGACCAGTTCATGATCCACGAATAGGAACGAAAAAACTCTTCATCCGTCGCGGCCGTCGCTGCGGCGGGAACGGCGATGACGACGAGGTCGGGTTTCATCGCACGCACGGTTTGCTTCGCGGCTTGTTCCAGTTCCGCCAGCGACTTGCCGTCGGTTGGCCACACAGTGACTTCGATCGTCGCATCGGGTCGCAATTCTTTCAGGGCGGGGCCGATCAAAGCATCGAAGGGAGGCATCGCCAGGATCTTTACGGGATTGGAGCTCTCCAGGAGCATTCTCGTTTTGACGAGCGCCGGTTGCAGCGGCCCGACGTCGCTCAGTGACACGCTCCGACCGGTGATCGTGCGGCAAAGTTCCTCGGCCATCCGTTTGTGGCCATCCATGTTCGGATGGATTTCGTCGCTCAGCGTGCAGCGAAAGGCCCAGGCATCCTTCTCCCGCAGAGATTCCCCCGCTGCGAACTGGTCGCACACGGGAACGTCGAGAGATTTTGCCGTCGCACGGATCACGTCACAAAAGCGCTTCAGCTTTTCGATCGGCCGGCCGGTGGTCGTGATGACCGAGTTGGGAGTGCAGAGCACAACCGACGCCTTCGCCTCGCGACAGCGAGCGACGAGCGTTTCGAGGTTTGTGCGATACTGTTCTTCCGAAAGGCGCGTCATGTCGTTCAAGCCAAACGAGATCGTGACCAGATCGGGTTTGTGCATGAGCACATCGCGATCGAGCCGCGCGAGGCCGTCGGGCGTCGAATGGCCGCTGATCCCCGCGTTGATGACTTTCACGTTCGCCTTGGGAATCGCCTGTTTGATCGCGACCTCCAGCATCTCGGGATAAGCCCGCCGCCCGCCGGTGTGGTAGTAGACGCCGGTCACGCTGTCGCCGAGACAGACAATCGTCAGCGGTTTCTCACCGAATTCGAGCGAATTCTGACCGACCGTGTACGAAACGTCATCCCAGTAGACGTCCTGGCTGTTGCCGTCGATCCACGAGGTGACGATTCCGAAGCGGTCAAACGTCGTCCCGCGTTCCTTGTCGCCGGCGCTCAGGTCGAACGTGTTCGAGCGACTGTCGAGCGTGACTGTGATTTGACCTTTCCCGGCCGCGCCTTGCGGGTCGTAGGCCATGCTCCAGTCGTGGACTTTTCCGTCCGGCATGATTGACGGAAACGTCCGTGGCGCGCCGAACTGGCTCCCGCCACCCCTTTTGCGCAGCACGGGATAAAACTGAAACCCCTCGCTGCTGGGGCCTTCAATGTGAATCCCGACGACGCTCTCGGGGAGTCCGTCGCTTTGCGATTCGTTGGACCGCATGCTTTCCTTCGAATTGTAAAATCCGAACAGCGTCGTGCTGTCGCTCACACCGCGCCTCATCGCGACTTTGCCCGAGGCCGTGAGCGGCTTGTCGAGTGTGAGAGGCCCGATCCGGTCTCCATAGCTGGCCATCTTGTCCGGGTACCGACAATCCCCACGGAAAATCTGGCCACCCAACTCTCCTCGCCCCTTTCCGCCGGCGAAAGTCGTGTCACTGAAACCAAAATCGAACCGCGGTCGGACGATCCGCGTTTCGTAGCTCTTCCGATTGTTTCGGCCTTCCCACTTCGGATCGCGGGAAAACGCTTCTGCTTTACTTCCATTGATGGAGATGTTGTCAAACCAGACTTCCGAGCCGCTGTCGGCACTCTTCATGACGTTGATGATGCCGAAGTGCGTGAACGTCGCGCCGTCCAGCTTGTGCGAATCGTCCAGATTGCAGATCGCCTTGTGCTCGCCGATCGTCGCCGTCACCACCCCCTTTCCATCATTCCCCTGCGGATCGTAGTTCAGAGTCCAGCGGAGACTCTGCTGGCACGGAAACCCGATCAGGTTCCAGCGGCCGGTGGCGGGGTCGGTCACCGAAGGAAACGGCGTCGTGTCTCCGCCGGCTCGCCATTTCGATGTGCAGTATTCGACGTAGGCAAAAAAGTTGTCGCCGCGGCCATTGAGCCGGATCGCGACGGTATTGGGAGTCCGCCACTCATTCACGCTTGTTGCGTTGAAGAAACCCAGCAGGAGGTGCGTTCCCCCGGGGGCGATGGTCATTGTCCCCGATGCGCTCAGTGGCTCATCGAACGACATCGGCTTGATGGCCTTTCCATAGAACGCCACCTCGCCGGCCGGCGTAATGACGCCTCCGATTTCTCCTTTGTCTTTCGACCGACCGCCGCTGGCATGGGCCGTCTCGGGGCTGAAGCCGAAGTCCTGGCGGATCTGCACCGGTTCGATCGTCCGGGCCGACCGGTTGTTGACTCCCACCCAGCCCGGGTCACGATCGAAAGTTTCGGTCTTCATCGTGCCGGCTGTTGATTCGGACTTTGCAACCGCACTGGTCAGGCCCCGATCCGGATCAATCGTGAATGAGTAGAGCGCCCCGCCTTCGTCCACTGTGAATCGCAATTGCACGACGCCGTCGGAAGCCACCTCGCGCAACGATCGTCGCCCGTCGAATACGACCTGGTGGTTCAGCGAATCGCCAGGATTGTCGGGGTCGGTCTCGTCGTACATGCACGAAAACTGATCGACGTTCGTCGCAATCGTTTTGCTCACGGGATCGTCGAGATCGATGGCAATTCGCTGTGGATCGCCATCATCGCCCTTGACCCAGTTCATGGCATCCGGGGAGGTGAAGCGGTACAGCCGCACGCGGTCGGCTGAGGCGCCCGGCCAGCTTGATGCAAAGGCCAGCGAGTACATCACCCATTTCTTGAGTTTCGTGTCGTAGAGAATCGTCCCGTTGGCTTCGAGCGTCGATTTGGTCGCTCCAAATTCGTCCTCGATCGCGAGGACCGGCGCGTTTCCGCCGTGGTCCTTGATCGGCTGATGCAGTGTCCGCTTCAGGTTGGATTGCCAGGCGATCAGGTGGTCGTCGACAAAGAGCTGCGCCTCGCCACTGTTGAGCTTGACCGATGGCACTGAGGTATCTCGGCTCTGCGCGAGTCCCCACCGGGCTCCGATCCCCATGGCGACGGCGACACACAGAAAAATACGCATTCGAATCCCCCTGTTGAAAGCGCATTGCCGACACGCACGGCGTGTCCTACGTCACTACGTCACTGTCACTGCTGGCCGAGTTGCAGACCGCGCTGGGCAGCGTCGTCGGGTCGCTGTAGCCGGATAGCACGCTGGTCGGCAGGCGTCTGCAGACGTTTCCCGGGACGGAGTAGAGCCGGTGGACGTACCGGCCGTTGTTCCGGTGTCCACGAGTCCACAAATGGGTCAGGCGTTCCGTCGAATTGGCGCCGGCCGAAGCGCGACCGGGATCAGCGTTCCACCGAACAGCATGGCCAGGACCAGCGTCGATGGTTCCGGGACCGGAGCCGCGGCAGGATTCGTCGAATAATCGTAGCCGCTTGCACTGGACAGGACGATGTCAGGAGCCAACGGGTCAGCAAAAAATTTCACGGTGTTTGTGAAATCCATGATGGTCTGCTGGGTGGGGCCTTGTCCGTCACCTGCTCGATTGATCGAGCTAAGGCTCAAAGCGACGTTGATCGAAAGCACCGCACCAACGGTGGTGTCGATGTTGAACGAGCGCACAAGGTCGACGTCGAACGGAACGTAGGAAGAAAACGTTGACGGCCATCGGATCGGAGGCATGATGAACGTGTCGCCCGTCAAGCTGATGCCGACTGTCCCCGTAGGCGATCCCAGGTAACCGGGCGAAGGAGGGGGACTGTTGGTAGTGCCCGAAATTGCCAGCGTATAGACCACGGTGGTGGGGGTCCCAAAACTCAGCGTTGAGCTTTTGACCTCAAATGTGTCGGTGAATCCGGCACTGAATGAAGCGGCGACCCGAGGCTGAAAGGTCGTTCCCGGCGTCACGTTGATGAAATCGGCGGCCGTGTTGATGCCCGCGCCGATGCGTCCCTGCGAGGCAAAGGCGATTCCCGTTCCGCCGGCCTGTAAGAGAGACTGTTGAGGCCCGCCCGGGCCCACCGTGCTGAATCCACTGCCGGTCACAATGCGCGAACCGTCGCTGCCGATGGTTTCCACGATGTCAAACGGCGTCCGCGTGACGCCATCGTCCAGCGAACTGTAGCCGCTGCCGGACACGAAAAAATCGGCGCGAACTGCCAATGTGTTCGCGAAAAGCACTGCCATTGACAACGCTACGACTCGAATTGCCATAAGGCACCCTTCATGAGACGGATGACGACGGCAGAGTTGACTGAGACGCTATCGAAGCTCATCACAATGATTACGAAACGGCAAGGACTCGTCAAGTTTCCAAGCGGGGAATGTCCAATAACTCGAGCGCCCCCCCGAATTCCTCTGAGACCGACGAACGTGGCGCGCATGCGTCGCGTGCCAGCGATGTGAGTGCGATATGCGTGCGAAGGGATTCTCGGGGTGCGGGCCAATGCGTCCGGCACAGCTCTGCTGATGTCGACAAGCTTGATGGCCCGGACCCCTCTCCGGCTCAAATTGACAAGTCTGAACTCGACAATTCGGCGCCATGTTTCCAGATCCGCGCACTCGGGCGACCGGCTGAGATCGGCGGTCGGGTACAATATAGAGTGACGAAGCTCCGTTCGTTTCTGGAACCCGTGCAGCGCGCCCCCCCCGCCCCCCCTTTTCTAAGGGGGGGGGAGTGTCCGGCAATCACTTCCGTCGTCGCGCTCCGCCAGTCGCAGCTTCACCCGGACGGCGTTTGGCGATACCCAAACGGCGATTCGAAGGCCTGTTTTGAATCCTCACTTTGTTCTGCGCTTTCCAGACGAATTTCCAGATTTGCGCAGCAGGGACTGACGATTGGGGACCGGGGAACGGGAACCCGGGACCGGAAAACAGTAGAGCGGCGACGGATGTCTCCCCCACTCCCCTTCTCTCCGTCTCCCCCTCTTCCGACGCCGTCTTGCCGTCGAGTGTGCCCGCGCGTGTCGCGGAGAATGCACCCGCGCGATCACCCCGCTGCCGCGGGCTTGGCCAAAAGCGGCAGCACGACATTCGCCCCGGTCAGCGAGGCGTCGGTCAGCGATTCGTCGCGGCCCGAGTGTTCGAACGTGAGCAACTGATGATCGAGACCCAGTTGATTGAGGATCGTGGCATGCAGATCGGGAACGCTCACGCGGTCGACCGCCGCCTTGTAGCCGACTTCGTCGGTTGCGCCGTGGACGTAGCCCCCCTTGAACCCACCCCCGGCGAGCAACAGCGAGAAGGCGTTGCGGTTGTGGTCGCGCCCCGAGCCGTTCTGCGAGACCGGCAGCCGGCCGAATTCCCCCGACCACAGAACGATCGTTTCGTCGAGCAGGCCGCGCTGCTTGAGATCGGTGATCAACGCGGCGCTCGGCTGATCGCACGCGGCGCAGATCGAGCCCAGCTCTTCCTTCGTTTTGCTGTGCGTGTCCCACGGCTGGAAGGGGCGCGGGAAGACCTGCACGAACCGCACCCCCGCCTCGACCAGCTTGCGGGCCATCAGGCACCTGAGGCCATACCCTTGTGTGTCGGGCTTGTCGAGGCCGTAGAGCTTTTTCGTGGCTTCCGTCTCTTTGGAAATGTCGACCAGCTCCCCTGCGGCCATTTGCATGCGGGCCGCCAGCTCGTAGTTCTGGATCCGCGTTTCGAGCTCGCTGTTGCCGCGATAGCCGCGCTGGTGGATGCGGTTGATCTGCCCGAGGAAGGCGAGATCGTCCTGCTGGGCGCCGGCCGCCTGCGTTTTAGCCGGCTTCAGGTTGAGGATCGGCGCCCCCTGCGAGCTGAACTCGGTGCCGCGGTAGAGCGCGGGAAGCCAGCCCGAGCTCCACGTCAGCGAGCCGGTGGTGTTGTAGCCGGCCGGGTCGCGAAGCACGACGTACGCCGGCAGGTTCTGGTTCTCGGTCCCGAGCGCATAGCTGATCCACGATCCCACCGAAGGCTTTCCCTGAAAGATCCGGCCCGTGTTGAACATGATCAGGCCTTCGGTGTGGTTGTTGTGCTCGGTGTGCATCGACCGCACGAGGCAGATGTCGTCGGCCACGCCGCCGATGTGCGGGATGACTTCCGACAGCTCCATCCCGCAGTTCCCCTGCTTGCGGAAGGCGAAGACGCTTTTGAGGAGCGTGTTCTGCTCGCTGCCGGTCTGGAACATCTCGACCTTCAGCGAGTGCTGCTTGCCGTGGTATTTGTCGAGGTCGGCCTTGGGGTCGAACAGCTCCATCTGACTGGGGCCGCCGTTCTGCATGAGCATGATGACGGCCCGCGCCCTGGGGTCGAACTGCGGCGCTTTCGGGAGGAGATCGAACGCCTGGCGATTTGCCGCCCGGGCCCGCTCGTTCGCGAGCAGCGAATGCAGCGCGATGGAACCGAACCCCAGGCCCGAGAGGCGAAGCATCTCGCGGCGGGACATCGGAGTGCGGAGTTCGGAATTCGGAGTGGGGAATGGCAGGGTCATATGTCTCTCCTCGCGAGCATTCGCCGATTCATTGTCCCGCTCGTAACCTTGGGCGCCACGACCAGCGCCCACACATTTCTTTCTCCCCTCTCCCTCGACGGGAGAGGGGTTGGGGGTGATTTTTCGCGTCCAATGACTTTCGCCCTCGGCCCTTCTCCCGCGAGGGGAGAAGAGAGAACAGCTTCCACTTTTTGCACCGTTCGCACGGCCCGCCTCTTCAACTCCGCACTCCGAATTCCGAGCTTTCTCCGTCGGCCATGCTTCAGGGGGCTGACGCCCCCCGCTCGCCGTTACGGTGTATACAAAAACTCATTCGTATTGAGCAGCATATGGCACAGGTGAAACAGCGCCTGGTCGGCGGATTGGGCCGGGGTGAGATCGGGCTGGTCCTTCGTGCGCTCGCGCTGCTGGGCGAGCAGGCCACGGCTGAGATCGACCTCTTCACTGGTCGGCGATCGCGACAGCGCCAGGCGGAACGCGGATTCGATCCGTTTTGGTTCGTCGTCGCCGGCGGCGGCGATCACGCGCTGCGCGAATTGCTCCGACTGTTCGGTGACGAACTGGCCGTTGAGCATCATCAGCGATTGCAGCGCGACGGCAGCGCTGGCCCGGCGGGTG
>JAGVKR010000801.1 GCA_020050375.1 Planctomycetales bacterium | reverse complement strand
CGCCACTCAACGCGGCGTCGACTGGCAAATGAAGATTGACGACGCCCGCTGCAAGCTCAAATCCATCTACCCGAAAATCAAGCTGTGACGAAGCACTAGACCGGGGTTTCCTGTCTCTGGCGATGAGGTTCGAACGTACGTGCGCCGACTGTGCCGGCGGTTCAATCCGCGGTCCGTCCGTGTCGATCCGACCGAGGCGCGAATTCTGGTTCAGGACCTGCGCCGCGAAGGGCTGCAGATGATCGAGGAGTACACGTTCTCGTCGCCGACCAACCGGAAAGACATGGCCGCAGCGATGCTGAGTGCGTTCCGGGAGCGAACGATTCTGCTCTATCGCGACGAAACGCTCATCAACGAGTTACACAGGCTCGAATTCATCGACAAGCTTTTCCACCACGAAATCCGAGCGGACAGAAACGCACGTTCGCATTGTGACACTGCTATCAGCCTGGCGATTGCACTCGTACCCGCAATTGAGTTCTTGCGGTTCGGAAACTTCGCCCCCCCGTCCCGAATGTCCCTGCCGACCACGCCCGGCTCGTTCATGCCATCGGCGGGAAGCGATTTCCGACACGGAGTCTATCTCACCCGCGCGAACGCATCCCCCTGGAACTGAAAGGTCCAGACCATGAACACCGCGACTTTCGCCCAACGCATCGACCAGCACCTGGACAGCGTGGCCAAGCCGCTCCCCGTCGAGTTCGCGCACTTTCGCGTCAATGCAATCAAGCTTGCGAACGCGCTGCAGCTCACGCCGATCCCTCAGTCGGCACGGACCACGGCGCTCGAAAGTCTGATCGCGATCGCCGAGCAGATCTCGGGCGAGTTCGTGGCTCGACAGCAGCCAGCGTAAGACAGTTTCCCGTTTCGTTTCCCCCGTTTCTCAATCAGGAGTTTTTTTGACCATGAAAACCGACAACCCCAACACTGTTTCCGACGTTGCCTTGGACGAGTCACTGAACCCATCGACGATCGACCTGCTCGAAGCGATCGACCGGCTGCGTGCGATTGAAGATGCGCGACAGGAACACGACATCGTTCCCCCACCAGGGGCGGAACTGTTCAGCGCTGCCGACGATGTTGTGATTTCCGCCCGCTTGCTCGGCACCCCTTCGCCGGAGGAGCACCCGATCGCCTTGGCCGTGGCCCGACTCGCTGCGGAACTTCGACTCCACGAACTCGATACCGAGCGGCTCAGTCGTCGCATCGGTTCTGTGGAGGCTCGGCACCCGACTCTGTCGTTTCTGCAAGCGATGGTGAACGTGTTCGAAGCGCGGGAGAAAATCGGCATTCCGTCCGATGGTCCGCGGAAGCTCGAGCCTCTGCTGGATTTGATCAGCCAAGGCGTGAGCAAGCGGCAGATCGCGACGATGTACGGGCTCGACTTGAATCAGCTCGAACAGGAACTCGAAAAGCCCGGGAGCGTGACCGGGAAGCCTGGATACGTTTCCCCGCACGACCGCCAACAAAAGCAGCAGTTGGCCCGCGAAGAGATCGAGATCGATTCGCTCGGCAGCGCGGCCGCGGCGATCACCCTCAAGCGTGGGACGCAGGAGAAAGAGCGGGCGTTGGCAAAACTGTGAATGGTTGTCGGGTGCGCGCCGGCGGGACTCCTGCCCGTCGTCGCGCGGTGTCGTGGGGTTTTTTCCTTCCCCGCGGCACTAGCGGCGGGCGGGCGTGACGTACCCTCCCGCCGCATTTTCTCTCAAACCTTTTGAATGGAGTTCAAACATGGCGCTGACAAAAGATCAGATCAAATTCGTGGTCGACTCGATCATGGCGACGGACCTTTTTCAGTTTTGCAGGGACCTGATGCAGAAAGAATCCGCCGGCGGGCCGACGGTACAGCAACCAGCGACGTCAAAACTCACTGTCGCCCGTCCGGATGATCCCATCGTGCCGAAGCGGCGGGTGATGCCCAGCGATCGGCAGATCGCCGACGAGACCGTCGAAATGGTGCACAACTCCCGTGCGGCCGGGGCCGGTCACGCGATCGACTACTCGGAAGCCCGGGAAGTCGTGAGGGCACACTACGCGCTCGGCGGGCCCGTCCATCGTTACCACCGGCGTAGAGACCCGAAACTTTATCGGCTCGAGGATTCCCTCGAAGAAATGAAAACCTCGGTCGCGACGCTACAGCACGACGGCAGCAGTCACGCGGCGCGCGAACGGGCTGAACGTGTGATGCGTTACGCGCTCGAAAACCACGTGACGTATGACGACGCCCGGCAGCGGCTCGGCGTTGCCTGATCGGTCCCGCCTATTCTGAATCGAACCCTGAAGAGCAAGCCCCATGATTTCCTACGCCGGCGTCGAATTGCTTCTCGACAACCCCACGGGCGAGGTGCAGGCGTGGCTCGATCAGTTTCTGCCCCTGGACGACCTGCGGCTGATTTCGAGCTGGTCGTATGCGCGGCTGAATAATCCCGGGAACCTGCCGCTCCCGAACTACTCCGACGTTCTCAAGCCGCAACTCAACACGTGGTATCGGCCAACCGGGGCCAGCCGCTGGAGCTTCGGGCTGTTCCACCATGCGTCCCCTCGATTCTGAAAATTCCTGTCCCGGCGAATGCGGTCGTGGAACACCGCGCGGCACCGGGGCAGGAGTTTTTCTTTTCTGGAAGGGCTCTCGCATGTCAGCCGTCTCTCTCCCCCCTACGGTCCGCCGGCGGATGCTCCGCGTCCGAATGCTGCGGCGCTCCAATCTCTGCCGTTACTGCCGGCGCCCCGTCGCCAAGCGGAATTCGACGCTCGACCACATCATTCCTCGAGCCCGTGGCGGCACATCGGCCCGCAGCAATCTCACCCTGGCGTGCAAGACGTGCAACGCCTTCAAGGGGGATCGTTCACCGGCCGAACTGACGGCCTGGATGATCCGCGTCTTTGTCGCGTCGATCGTCGCGCGGATCGGAGGGCGACCATGAACCGGATCACCAACGCATTCGAGAAACCGAAGTGTCGCTGCCGTCTCATCCGTCGCCGGCTCCGCAAGTTGGCGGCGGAGTGTAACGCAATCGAGACGATCGCGAGCTGTGTGGAGTTTATCGTTCCCGGCGCCGAGAGCTACGCCCGTGGTAAACGTGAAGTCGGGATGTTCGTCAATCTGAAAGCCGACAAGGCGAAGTGCGGCGACGATCTGAAACTCTTCGCGGCGCAGCAACTGCGGGCCATGTCGCGCGAGCTCGCGGGCGCGGCGGAGCGGTTGGAAGGGAGCGTGTCACTATGAAGAAAGCACACGCCTACGCCCCTTCGATGGGAATGACCGTCCGTGAAGCCGCCGATAAGCTGGCGGTCGAGTGGAAGTACAGCGCCAAGGCGATCAGCGACCTGCAATACCCGATCCTCGAATGGGAGTTGTTCAGCGGGGACCCGAAGATTCGAGATATCACGGATGACCAATTCGACAAGTTTGAAGTCGCGATGATTCAGGCCGGGATGGCGTCGAACACGTCGTACAAGTGGTCGACCTTGATCCGGCGGATTGTGGCGCGGGTTCGGCTTGGCGATCAGTGGATGCCACGGAAGGCCATCAAGGGAGGAGGGATCAAAGCTCCGCCGACGCGCAACGACGGCACGCTCCGCGCGTTCTTTCACCTGCAATACAAGCGAATGCGGCTGAGGGGAAAGCCCCCCGGAACGATCCACAATTACGAGATCGCCTTCCGACACTTCGCGAAGTTTCTCGGGAGGCCGGCGAAGCTCTCCGACCTGACGAACGACAACGTCGGCGACCTGATGCAATGGCTGGTCGATCATGGTCGGGCCAATCGCACGGCGAACAAGAATCGAGACATGCTTTGTGCTGTCTGGCGATTCGCCAATTCGGAAGGAAAGCTGCGTAAGGGACCAAACGTAATGCCGCTCGACGAACCAACCCGCGCTCCAGTGGCGTGGACAAAATCGGAACTGGCAAAGCTGTGGGCCGCCTGCAAAGCCGAGACCGGACATGTGAGAGATACCCCCGCAGCAACGTGGTGGCTCGCGTTGCACAGCGTGCTATGGAATAGCGCCGAACGCATCGGGGCCGTGCTCTTGCTCAAATGGAGTGAAGTCGACCTGGATGAAGGGTTCATCAACTTTCGAGCCGAAACCCGGAAGTTTCGGAAGACCGACAACGTCGCCAAACTCCACGATGTGACCATCGCGCTCCTGCGGGGGTTTCCATCGCGTGACCCCGAGACGTTGGTGTTCTCGTGGCCGAAGTGTCGGTCGTCTCTGTGGAACCATTACCGCAGCCTGTTGAAGCATTCAGGACTGGCACACGATCGCGGCTCGAAGTTTCACAGAATGCGGAAGTCGGCGGCGACGTGGTTCGAAGTCACCGGCGGGAATGCGACCGATTTGTTGTTGCACACGTCGCGGCAGGTCACAAAGTCGTATCTTGATGTACGGATCATCGGCAAGACGCACGGCGCGGACCTGCTGTTCAATCCTGACGGTTCGCCGACCGTCGACCTGCCTGCCCCCGATGTCGGAAAAACAGCGGAGGGAGGGCGGGAGCAAGCCGGCAAGTGACCTATACCCCGCCTCCCGGACCCCGGCAGATTCTTGCAATGACGTGTGCCGGACCGGGCGGCGGGGGCATTCCACCCCCGGCCCGTCGACTGCTTGCGGGATCATTTGCTCAGCCGTGGCCTGCAACTGATCCACCCAGCCTTGCAGTTGGTTCAAATGCTGAAACACCTCGTCCGAGTCGCTCATTGCCCGCCCCCTATTGATGAGGATCAAAGACCGAGTGTCACTGACACCCGCAAGCGGCATTTTCGGACGGTCAGGCCCGCTCCCCCAGACCAGTAATTTGGCGCTCTAACCGCAAGTGTCATGACACTCGCAAGCACCAGTTTACACCGGTTTTCACTGGTTCGCGACAGTCTGGCGAAAAGTGAGTTTGGCTCGGGAATCACCGCTTATTTCGCGGGTTTCGACCGAATGCCAGATTTTTGCGGATTTCTTCCACAATCTGGCGCTCTAACCAACTGAGCTACAGCCACCGTGCATTGCAATACGGCAAGTTTAACAGAAACAGGGTGACTTTCAATCGTTCTGCCGGAGTGTGTCCGGCCCGGAGCGGCGACTGATCGACTTGCATCCTGTACAGGGTCACCCGAATGCGCAACATATCGACGACTTCAAAATGGGACGGCCAGTCCACCCGCCGCAGATCATCGAATCCGCGCGATCCACGGCTCGTGCCGCAATTGCAGGTCGACTGAATGTCCCTGGGGCAAGTGCGCCAATGGCCTCACCTCGCACCGATTGCCCGAGCAACTCGCCCGGCCATCTTCTGCAAGCTCCGCCACAGCAACCGCTCGCGAACATCCCATGTCGGCACGCCGAAGACCGCTCCCGTGAGATATCGCTGCTGCCACGGCGCCGGGAGGCGGCTCGGGGAACGCGCCGCTGCGTACCACGTTTGTCGCGGGTGGAACCACGGCAACCGCACGGCAGAGAGGTCGGAGTCGCGCAGGAACTGCATCGCCGTCTCTTTGCGGTACGCACAGCAGTCCGGGTAGATCCATCCTTCGCGGGGATTGTCGGTGTCTCCCTCGAAGAATGTCACGAGCAGCAACCCGTCGGACATCAAGGCGCCGCGCAGGTTCGCCAGCAGTTTCCGCGTCAGGTCCGGTCCGGTGTGCGAAGCGATCGACTGTGCGACGACGAAATCGAATCGCTCCTCGAACGGCACGACGAAGTCGGAGTTGTGGTCGAACGTCGGTCGCTTGAGATCGAACAGGTCGTTGCCGAGCTCGGCCCTGGCCTCTTCGATCAGCCAGTCGTTCGGCTCGACGCCGAAGTAGCAGTCGGGATCAAGGTAGGGAATCAGCAGCCGACCGGCCCGGAGCGATCCGCAGCCGAAGTCGAGCAGCCTGTGATTCGACCGCAGTCCGAGCGCGGTCAACAGGCGGAACTGCGTTGCGCCCATCAAGTCGTATTCTTCGGGCGGGCCGACAAACGCGCGGGGATGATGGGAGCCGATGGCAGGGAGCAGGTTGGGCATTTGTGTGTCACTCGCAGAAATTGATGTCGACCATCTCGGCTGGTGCCGCGCGGTCTCACGCCGCTCGGGCCGTCTTGCCGGTGCTTGGCGTCACCGGTTCCTGGATTGGTTGGGTGTCGAATTTGGATGCCGCCGGCTCCCAACTCGC
>JAGVKR010000618.1 GCA_020050375.1 Planctomycetales bacterium | reverse complement strand
CGGGGGCAACAGATCGAGCAGGCTGTCGGACGCGCGGACTTGCAGCGGCCGGCCGGTCGCGCGGGTGAACTCTTCGGCGGCAGTCGCCACCGGGACGATCCGCTCTTCGTCGTAGAAAGCGGCGAACGAGATTCCGTTTTTCTGAGCACGGCACAAACGCATCGGCACGCCTCGCCTTCGTGATTCGGGATCAATGATCGGGTCGTCAACTGGCTGCGAATACAACATAACGCCTGTGTTTGATGGGTGTCCAGTAACCACGAGCCAGCGGAGCAAGACGATCCTGGCGATGGACGACGATGTCAAACCTCGCGGCCTCTGCCGGTCGCGCGGGCGAGACCCACTTAGTGTCGCGTCCCGGAGAGTTTTCCTGTCTTACACAACAAGGTCGCCAAATGGAGGCACATTACTCACTTTCAATAAGAAGCCCGATTGAGTTTGACACTCACGTCCATGCGTCTCTATGTTAGGGCCTGCGCTCATTCTTGATCTGCATTGAGTGTTCGCGACACATTTCAATTTCAGTTTCCGTGAGGGTTGCCGGTCG
This sequence comes from Planctomycetales bacterium, assembly GCA_020050375.1. Classification (GTDB taxonomy): domain Bacteria; phylum Planctomycetota; class Planctomycetia; order Planctomycetales; family Planctomycetaceae; genus SIAF01. Next base: position 6,173 of record JAGVKR010000618.1, on the reverse strand, counting down.
ACCTTTATTGTTTCGATGACGATGTCCTGCGAGTCATTCGCGGCCACCGTCGAAACGAGACGCGTCGCCCGGACCGGAACGCACGAAACGGCTTGACGCCGTATGCGGGATGGAGGCCGCAGAGCCTGAGAAGGATCGAGCCATCCATGCTCGCGCCTGGCCAGATTCCTGCAACAAAATTTGTCGATGTCGTCTCTCCCTCAGGGGCAGGGCCTCAGTCGGAAATCAACGTCTGCCGCACGGCTTCCCCGGGTGCCGCCGACGTCGTGACCGCCGGGTTCCTGACGGACTATCCCGAGCTGGTGGCGGCGCTTGCACGGGTCTTCGACCCGACGTGTGACCGGATTGTGTGGGAGACCTGGGAGGCGGATCGCAGGTCGCCCGTGACTCCCGCCTCCTCGATCGCGAACCACGATTTGTCGCAAAGCCGATCACCGGCGGAACCGGTTGACGTCTCGCGGTGGTTCAGCGAAGTCCGCGCAGGAACGGGCCTGTCGCTGGCTTTGGGGATGACCGAGGCCCGGCACAATCTTGGGCAGGACCACTGGATCGTCGTTGTCGCTTCGACGAACAACCTGTTCCGCAGCCTGTCGCACGAGCTGATCGAGCAATTGCAGATTGTCGAATCCCGATTGCTGATTGTGGCGGTCGACGACGGACGGCCGCTATCGACCTCCGATCTGAGTCCCCCCAACATCGGCCGCGCCGGCCAGTTCGACCTGCTCGATGCCCGCTGGCTTTCGGAATTGGGTTTGCCGTGTAGCGCACCTGAAGTCGGCTGCGGCATGGCGGCACTGCTCGATGAATTCCAGCAGATCGTGCAGATGCAATCACCGGCCGTGCTGCATCTCCGTCCTCCCGCGCCTGCCGCGCTACGGACCGAGCTGCCGACCGAAAGCCGCGGACGAGGCGTGTTGCGTTTGAATGGGCACGCCGAGCCGGGCGGAGTCGATGCTTCGACGTCGGCGCTCGATGCGGTCACCGACGAGTTGCAGCTCCTGGCCCGAACCGACCACCGGGTGGTCGCCGTCGTGCAGGACTCGCTCCGGTCGCGATTCGCGTTCTGTCGCAAGCAGCCGAATCGCAGCTATGTGTTGCCCTCCGCCGAGCGAGCCCCGTTCACGCGAACGCGCGGCCTGGCGCTCGGCGGTTGTCGACCGTTCATCCTCGTCACCGGGCGCTATCTGCAACAGGCGCTCGATCAGCTCGCCGAGCAGTTGTGCGACTCGCGCCAACCGGTGACGCTGATCGTTGATTCAGCGATCGACGCTCCGGCGAATGAAAGTGATTCGACGTTGCGGTCCAATTCGGATCTCGCTTACCTGCGTCTCTTGCCCAATACGATTGTCGCCGTCCCAGGCAGTGAGCGCGACATGCGCCGCATGCTCCGCTGGTCGATGGACCAATCCGGGCCAGTGGCCATTGCGCTCCCTCGGCGGATGGCATTCGGCGCTATTGAACCGCGGGATCCGGGACACGACCAGCCGATCGAGACCGGTCGCGCCGATGTGTTGACGGAAGGACTCGATGTGGCCCTGCTGGCGCTGGGATCACAGGTGCCGCTCGCGATGCGGGCCGCCGAGTTGTTGTCCGAGCAGGGGGTTTCGGTTGCGGTGGTCGATGCCCGGTTTGTCAATCCCCTCGATTGCGACCTGCTCCGCCGCCTGGGGGGTGAAATCGGAGGATTTGTCACGCTGGAAGAAGAAGCGTCTCACGGGGGATTCGGGACCGCCGTCCTCGAGCAACTGGCGGCCGACGGAATCTCGGCCCCGGTGCTTGTCTCGGGCGAGGGAGCGATTTCCGCCAGCGCCGGCCGGGCGATGGGATCCGACGAAATCGTTCGCGAGATCGTTCGGCAGGCGACCGATCTGGTCGACCACGCCGCCGGGACGGGTGAGTTCTATGGATCTTCGCCGCGGCGCGGGATCGCCGGGGGGGCGGTGTCTCTGGCTCCGCCCGACTTTTCGCCGGCGGCGCTCGAACGCGAGAAGCAGCTCGTCGCCACCCGGACCCTCAGTCCGGAAGTCGAAGAGTGGTACTCGATCTATTCGCAGGTCGGGGAGCGACGGCGATTTCTCTGGCAATGGTGCGAGCAGGGGGCCGAGCTGACGACACTCCCCTTCGTGCCGCGCGAATTGTTCCAGCACGTGTGCCAGACGAAGGTCCTGTCGATCATGCTGTGCGTGCTGCTGGACGACGTCGCCGACCAGAAAGGGCGCGAACGATTCCTCGAAGTGCTCCTCAAGATTGTCGATAACCAGCCGACGCCCGATCTGGCCGAGCTGACGGAGCACGAGAAGTTCTACGTGGAAATCACTCGACGGCTCTCCGACATCTACCACGAGCGGGTCCAAAAGTACCCGTGTTACGCTGCGTATGCCGACCTGCTGCGCTACGACCAGTTGCAATACTTCAACACAATGCGGTATTCGCAGTTACTGAATCAGAATCTATGGCTGCTCAATCCGGTCGAGCACGATCTCTACCTGCCGCACGCGATGGATATGATGAGCTTCGCCACGATCGACTTGATGTGCGTTCCGGACTTTTCGTGTCGCGATCTGGGAAGGCTCCGCGAGGCCCTGTGGTTTTTGCAGTGCATGGGGCGCGTCGGAAACCTGCTCTGCACCTGGCGGCGCGAGATCGGTCAGCAGGATTTCACCAGCGGGGTTTTTGCAAGGGCCATCGCTCAGGGCGACCTCACGGTCGAGCAGCTCCGCGAACCCGATGCCCGCGCGATCGAATCTGCTATTCTCAAAGGAGGTCACGAACGGTACTTTCTCCAGCGCTGGCGGTATTATCGGGAGTGTTTTCTCGCGGCCGCTCAATCCATCGGTTCGATTGATATGCTACAGTTGCTGGAGGGGAATGAGCGATTTTTCCGGATGCACCTCGCCAGCCGTGGGCTGATCTGACGGCAACGAGACGCAATCCTTTTTGCAATAATGGGTTGGGTCTCGAATTGCAGCAACGGTCGCACCTCCCACCGCCGGAAAAGGACGGGCCCGCCGCGATGCTTGCGGCAGGGCGCCTGAGCGTTCGTGGGGCGAAAGCGCCTCGCAATAAACGCTTTTCTGTGGTCGATTGGCTGTTCGACCACTGCGGTCGGCACTTCATCCTGGTGATGATGCTCGTCACCCGCGGGTTTTGCCTGGTGGGCGGAGCCCTCGTCATCTATTACGTCGACCTGACGATTCGCATGTCGCAGGATGCCTACGACGAGTTCGCGCTCGTCGCCGGGATCCTCATTCTGATCTCGACCATCCTGACCGTGGTGCTTGCCTTGTTGGAAACGCGAGCGCTGCGCGGCGTGCTCGGCGATCTCGCCGAAGGAAGGCCGGTCGATTCGCGACGCGCCAAGCGGGCTGGCGCCGATGCCGTGTTGTTCGCCGGCCGGCATCACCGGCGCGAATCGATCATGGTTCCGGCCACGACGGTCGTCCCGCTGTGCATTTACCTGTGGGTGCTGGGAGCCGCGCCTGCAAGCCTGCTGATGCAGGTGATGATCGCCGGGTTCCTCGGGATCTCGGCCGTCCTCATGCTGACGTTTTTCTCCAGCGAGCGCTGGATGGCGCGGGTCACGCAGCATCTGGTCGACCATTCCGTTCCGGTGCCGTTCGAGGCATTGCCGGCCAGCCGCATCCTCGTGCGGATGACGATCTGCTTTGGTCTGGCGATCGCCGTCACGGCGCTGATGATCGGGGGCCTGGCCTACGAACGGACCAAAGACATCCAACGCACGCGCGACCCGGTGGAAGTGGACAAGGCGGTCTCGAACCTCCGCTACCACACGATCCTGATCTCGCTGACTGCCGTCGCGACGGGACTCGTGCTGTCACGGCTGCTGGCGAATTCCATCGCATCTCGGGTCGACCAGCTTGTCGAGGCCATGAAGCGCGTGCAGGCCGGCTCGTTCGTCGAGCGCGTCAAGCCAACGGGCAACGACGAGATCGACATCCTCGCCCGCCAGTTCAATGCGATGGTGCAGCAACTCGACCAGAACGACCATACCATTCGCGATCTCAATGTCGGCCTCGAGCACAAAGTTGCCCTGCGGACGCGGCAGTTGTCCAAGAGCAAGCGCTCGCTGCAGCGCTCGCTCAAGAAGCTGCGCGAGTACGACCAGCTCAAGACGACGTTCTTCTCGAACATCAGCCACGAGCTCCGCACGCCGCTGACGATGATCATCTCGCCGGTCGATCGGATCATCGAAACGCACGGCCCCGACATCCCGGCACGGGTCGGATCGCTGATGGAAGTCGTGCGGGTCAACGCCAACCGGCTGCTGGAGCTCATCAACCAGTTGCTCGAGTTCTCGAAACTCGAAGCGGGCCGGGCCAAGCTGTCACCTTCGGCGGTCGACCTCAACGCGCTGGCCCGTGACCTGGTTTCGGCGGCGCAGCCGCTGGCCGAGCAGCGGGGGGTCGTCTTGCGGACAAAACTCGATACGCGCCTGCCGGTGATCGCCGCCGACGCCGAAAAGATCGAGACCGTCCTGCGAAATCTGCTCTCGAATGCGCTCAAGTTCACCCCCGCCGGCGGTGTCGTCGAGATCGAATCGCAATCGCACGAGCAGCACGCTCAGATGGCCGTCACCGACACCGGGATCGGCATCTCGCGCGAGGATTACGGCCGCGTGTTCGAGCGATTCGTGCAGATCGATGGCTCGGCCTCGCGCCAATATTCGGGAACCGGCCTGGGCCTCGCGCTGGTCAAAGAATTCGTCGAGCTTCACGGCGGCGAGATCCATCTCGACAGCGAAGTCGGCCTGGGATCGCGATTCTGGTTCACGCTCCCCCTGACGAGCCTGGTCGCGAGCGCCCCCGAACCGGCGCATCCCGCCGCTCGTCCGGCGAAGACCCACCGCTTCGCCGAATTGATGACGGTCGACGAACCGGCCCCGAAATCGGAAGCGGCCAGTATGGTGCCGGCCGACGCGCCGCACGTGCTGATCGCCGACGACACCCCCGAAATGCGGTCCCTGATCGCCGAGATTCTGGCGGACCATTATCATGTCGCCACGGTCGCCGATGGCGCCGAAGCCTGGGAGGCGGTGCAAAAGCGCTTGCCCGACCTGATCCTTTCGGACGTGATGATGCCGCACGTCGACGGTTACGAGCTGTGCCGACGGATCAAAGAGAACCCGGCGACGGCGGCCATTCCGTTCGTGATGCTGACTGCGAAGGCCGACCTGACGATGAAGATCGAAGGGCTCAACCGCGGCGCCGACGATTACCTGGTCAAGCCGTTCAGCCCCGAAGAGCTGCGGGCCCGCGTCGGCTCGCTGTTGCGGCTGAAAAACCTGCACTCCGAGCTCGAGAAGCGGAACGGAGAGATGCAGGCCACGCTGATCGAACTTCGCTCGACGCAGGCACAGCTCATCCAATCCGAGAAGATGAGCTCGCTCGGGCAGCTCGTGGCCGGGCTGGCTCACGAAATCAACAACGCCATCAACGCCGTCTACAACGGCATTCAACCGCTTCACGCCCGCTCGAAGCGCCTGGAAGGAATGGTGGCCCAGGCCCTCGCGGCGCCGGCGAGTGAGAACATCTCCGAGGTCCGTCAGGAAATCGCGACGTCGTTCCGCAAGATCTCGACTCTCGCCGACGTGATCGAGAACGGCGCGTCGCGGACGGCGAGGATCGTCAAGGATCTGCGGACGTTCTCGCACCCCGGCTCCGAGGCGCACGAGTTGTTCGACCTGAATCAGTCGCTCGAAATGTGCCTCAACCTGCTCTCCAGCCAGATGAAAGGCCGGATCACCGTCCACACCGACTACGGCGAGTTCGGCCTCATCCGCGGGCCTTCGGGGCAGCTCAACCAGGTCTTCATGAACATTCTGAACAACGCCCAGCAGGCGATTGCCGGCACGGGCGAGATCACGATCGCGACCCGGCGCGAGGCGGGACGCGCATCGGTTGCCATCCGCGATACGGGCTGCGGAATGTCCGACGAAGTCCGGCAGCGGATCTTCGATCCGTTTTACACAACCAAAGGGCCGGGAGTCGGCACGGGATTGGGACTCTCGCTCAGCTACGGTATTGTCGCCGGGCTGGGAGGCACGATCGATTGCCACAGCCGAGTCGGCGTCGGCAGCGAGTTCGTCGTCACCTTTCCCTGCGACGACGCGCCGGCGAATTCCCGGTCGGCGGCCACTGAGGCTTTACTGTCGG
>JAGVKR010000344.1 GCA_020050375.1 Planctomycetales bacterium | reverse complement strand
GGCTTTCCCCAGTCGCGCGTCTGTTCTTTGACCCAGCCGGCCAGCTCTTCCTGAAGTTGCCGTTGCCGATCCGGATCGGCCTGCGCGCGGACCGGTTGCAGGGTGAGCCCTGGGGCCGACCCGCCGACCCGCAGTTCGCTGTCGAGGTTCATCCCGAGAAATCGGGTGCGGATCGTCGAGAGGAGCTGCCGGTAGAGCTTCTGACTGTCGCGAAAGCGGACTTCGGCCTTTGTGGGATGGACATTGACGTCGACCAGGTCGGCCGGCATCTCGAGAAACAGAAACGTGACCGGATTGCGTCCCACCATCAGCAGTCCGCGGTACGCCTCGCCGAGTGCGTGTTGCAGCGAGCGGTCCTGAATCCAGCGTCCGTTGAGATAGAGGTGCTGTCCCTTCCGATTCGTCTTGCTCTGCGAGGGGTGGGCCACGTACCCCCAGACCCGCACGCCGTCGTGCTCCGATTCCACGGCAATCAACTGCTCGGCCAGCTCGCCGCCGAAGAAGAGCGTGATCCGGTCGAGCAGCCGTTCGGCCGCGGGAAGCTCGTAGACCGTTTTGCCGTTGTGCCTGAGGACCATGTGCAATCGGGGGTGGGCCAGCGCGATCCGCGTGAACTGCTCGCTGATGTGCCCGAACTCGGTCGACGACTGCTTGAGGAATTTGCGGCGCACCGGCGTATTGTGGAACAGCTCGCGGACTTCGATCGATGTCCCCACCGGGCTCCCACAGGGGCGTGCCGGGCTGCAATGACCACCGGTGACTTCGACCTCGAAACCGGTTGGTTGTCCGGGCTGACGGCTGCGGAGGCGAAAGCGGCTGATTTCGGCGATCGACGCCAGCGCCTCGCAGCGAAAGCCGAGCGTGCCCACGCGAAACAGATCGTCCGCCTCGCGGAGCTTGCTGGTGGCATGGCTGGCGATCGCCAGCGGCAGGTCGTCGGGGTGAATCCCTTCGCCATCGTCGGTCACGCGGATCAGCTCGCTCCCCCCTTCGTCGACGTCGACGTCGATCCGGGTGGCCAGGGCGTCAACGCTGTTTTCGAGCAGCTCTTTAACGACGCTGGCGGGACGTTCGATCACCTCGCCGGCGGCGATCTTGTTGACGACGTGCGGACTGAGCTGCTGGATACGCGACATGACACTTTCAGGCGGCCGGAATTTAGAGACTTCGCCAAGCTGAATCAGGGAGAGAGTTGAGGCGGCAGGAGTCAGGCGGCAGGATTCAGAAAATCGCCCTGCCGCCTGATCCCTGCCTCCTGTTCCCTCTTCCCCGATGCCCGCTGGAGAGAATCGCATCCGTCCCGTCCGGCGTCAATCAAGCCGATCGCGATCCGCCGGACGATTGGCAGAACGAATTTCACCTGCGCGCGGGGGCGGCGCCAATTGGTTCGAGAGTTCCTCGCGACGCCGATAAACCTGCTGGTCGAACTCATTGAGCACGTCGAGCGCCTTGTCGCGCGATGAGACCAGCCCGATGATCAGGAACTGGGCGATGGCGAGCAAATAGCAGACCCAGCCGACGGTGCGGTCCGATTCTCCGCCGAAGATCACCGACAGAATCGCGAACACCGACGACGAGCGGTCGAGGTGCCGGCAGAGAATTCCTTTACAAAAAGGCCACCACTGCTCGCGCGCCGCGCGGAGCCGACGCCCCTTGGGAAACAGGAGCTTGGAAGGGCCGGGGTGGATAATCGAAAACAGCGCCTGGTCGGGCATGGCCTCGATGACGCCGACGGCGACCAGCAGCCGCAGGCCGAGGCTCAACCAGTCGAGCTTTTGCGAGGCACCGCCCTCTTCCAGAAACCGCCCGATCAGGTCGTATTCGATATTGGCGGTCGCCACGAGCAGCACGAGCGATCCCCGGACCCACTGTTCGAGGTCTTTGGTCAGCTCGGCGCTCAGCCGTTCGACGCGGACGACTTTATGCACGAACAGCCGGAACACCGGCACGGCGATGAAGCCCACGATCAACCGGATCAACGGGCGCAGGACCGGCGAAACAACCTGCAGAGTCAAGAGCCGCAGCAAGCTCCCCATGCCACTCTCCTCGCCTCAGCGATTCCAGTCGATCTGTTCGAACAATCTGAGGAGCTTTCCCCCGCGGGTCGCGTTCAGGTGAGAAACATGGGCGATCGCCCCCCGGAGGTGGGCGGCAAAATCGGCATGACGGGCGTGGTTCTGGGTGGAGGGGCCCCGCCGCACGCAGTTCGTAAGCACCGCCTTGAGCCGATCGTAGTCGCGCCGGCAGACGTTGGGATGGTGGTTGACGACCACCCCCGTCACCTGTTGCCGTCGATGGCTGCGCACGACACGCCGTTTGGCCTTGTTCGTTCGAAACCGTTCGGAGCGGACGATCTTTTCAACCAGGGGAATGAGCACCGCCAGGCTGCGGAGGAAACGATCGTCTCCCGAGAACGTCAAATCGTCGGCGTAACGCGTGTACCGCGCGCCGAACGTCCGCGCCAGCCCGGCCAGGCGCAAGTCGAGCGAAAACGCCGAAAGATTGGCGAGGGCGGGGGAAGTGGGGGCTCCCTGCGGGAGATGCCGGGTGAGGTAGTTCTCCAGTTCGGGCGACCAGAGATTCCATCCCACGGCGCTGCCGGGGAGGGCGGAGGTCGTGAGTCGGGCCAGCCAGATCGACGCCTCGCGGCTGTAGCCCAGGCTGCGAAAAATGGCGACGACCCGGGAAAAGCCGACGCTGGGGTAAAAGTTTTCGAGATCGAACTTGAGGATCACCCGCTGGCCGACGTGGGGGGCCGCGTTGGTAAGGATCGACCGGCCGGTGACGAAACCGTGCGACGACGAGTGCGGCGGCAGTTGGTCGAGGATTTCGTGAAGAATCCGTTGCTGGACCCGTTTCAGCGTGGGCTTGGGGCTTTCGATCAGGCGTTTACCCCCGCTCCGTTTCTTCAGCCAGCGGAAATGATAGTGGGCCTTCCGTTCGTCCGCGGGGTGCTGATCGACGTCGAATCGATGGACCAGCCAGGCGAGGCGGCCGAGGGGGATCTGCAACCAGTCGGCAAGCTCCTGGGGCGTGTGAAAGACGGGCAATCCGGACCGCAGCAGGTGCATCGAGTCGCCGTCGCGGCTCAAATCGAGCCAGCCGCCGATCACGCAAGGGCGCGCAAAGCGGTAGGGGGCCGTGG
>JAGVKR010000189.1 GCA_020050375.1 Planctomycetales bacterium | reverse complement strand
TTCAGCTTCTTTACCACGCCTCGAAGCTCATCCCGTTCCTGATCCGTCAGTCGCACTACGTATTTCTTCTGCATGGGCACCTCCTTATGCACACGCAATTTCGCCGATTTGCCCAAAATCGCCAACCCGAACTTCAATCTGTGACGAAGCACTAGGCCTCCACGTCCGATGCTCGATCAGGCGGATTTCCTTCGGGAGGCTTCTGTCGGATGGGATCACGCCCGAACCGATGGGCGGACAGGCCCGCATATCGATGCCAAGGGTCACCACCGACGTCGAATCTCTGACGATCCCCAAGTCGGCCCCGACGAGATACTCACAGCCGGGAACGGGCTTTGGTTCCGGTCCAGCCAGGCGAATCGCGTCGGCGATCCATTCGGGATCGAGACCGGATTCTGACGAGTGGCTCCAAGATCCCTGCCATAAGCGCCGGAATCTGCCGGGGCTCGTGAGACGGCGACGCTCGGCAATCTCGGCCGGTGACAGCCACGGGGCAGGGTCGGTGTACGAACTGAACACCCAATCGGGGCTTTGGCGAGCGACTTCCCGCAGGGAGTGGGCCGGCGATCCGATCAGCCCCGCATTCGTACCGCAGATCAGCCCACCCGCGGCCATCTTCGCGCTGTTGTCCATGATCGTTTCGATGAATTCCCACGCCTTTGCGTGCGAAACCTCATCGATCACGAGCAGATCCACACGGGCGCCGTGCGAGCCCAGCGAGTCGGCCGTGAGGAATTCGACCGTTGAATCGGTGGCGGTGTTGACGATCCGATCGGCCCGCAGCGTGATCCACGTCTTGAGCCACGCGTTTTGCTTGATCTTGAGAATCGCCCGAATGGCCCGATAGATTTCCTTGGCCTGCTCGCCGTCGCCGGCCGCGACCTGAATCAAGAGCAACCGATCGGCCGCGAACGCCAGCCAGAGCAGGGCCACCGCGATATCACTGGACTTGCTCGCCCCCTTGGTCCGTTCGATCCAGCACTTACGCGGCACGGGCTCGCGGTCCTCACGAATCGCAACGGTGATCTGATCGAGAATCGCGAAGTCGCGACGCTGGAAATCGGCGAGCACTTCACCGAAGCGGACAAGCCCCCGCGCGGCCCGGACCCAGAGCACGCGCCGGAACTCGACCGGGTCGGCTTTCAACCGCTTCAACGTCTCGCGTCGATCGTGCGTCGTGGCCGTCACGAACCACCCCCTTCGGAAAGTATGCTGGGACGCTCTACGGGCTTCACTGGCGCGTTCGCGGGCGCTGGGATGACCTCCGGGTCGGCTTCGGCGGTCAACGCGTCGAGGCATGCGAGGGGATCAGCCATCGAATCGACGCGACGATGCAGGCCGAGCTTTTCGAGACACACGTCGCGGGCATCGCTCGCCTTGCCGATGCGGTCGAGCAGGTTCGCCCGTTCGCTCACGGGCAGTTTGTCGCCTTCGATCCGCAGCCATCGAGCGAGGAGCAGCCGCCGGCCTTCGTGAACGCACGCAGAGGCGATCAGCGCCTCGCTGTAGGTTCCGGTCGATCCGTCGCGCGCCGTGACGTCGCGGCGGAGTTCGGCACGCAGCCAGTGACACTGCCGAGCGATCCAGGTCCCGCCCGCCGGGAAGCGACCGAGAACGAACGATCGCACACCGGATTTCAATGCGTTTCGATTGCCGAACCCAGGGCCGCGCCGGGCTGGAACGGCGGGTTTGGTCGCGACTGATTCGGCTGAGTTCATTTCTCGGGACTTTTGAATGGTTTCTGTGTCGTCAGTGTCAGAATCGAGTGTCATGGAATCCGCCATATCGCCGTAACTCTTGTCAATTCAGTGTGTTGCCATGTCCTTCTGCCTCATCATGAATCTGGCGCTCTTCGCGATATCTCGGGCTCGCGTTGGTCAAAAGTTTTCTCGGCAGGTCGCATTTCATCGTGATTGAATGAGGCTCGTTTCGCTCGGGATTTTGCGGGGTCGCAGTGAACACTTCACCACGGCCCCAAATTTGAAAACCGCATCGTCTCCGCATTCCATTCCAGCTTCACATCGCCCGTTCTCCCGTTCCGATGCTTGGCGACGATCAAGCGGGCGTCGTTGGGATCCGCTTTCGCGTCGTACGTGCTCGCCCGATCGAGAAAAATCACCACGTCGGCGTCTTGCTCGATCGCTCCGGATTCCCTCAGGTCTGACAGTCTCGGCCGCTTGTTGTCTCGGGCTTCGACGGCGCGATTCAGTTGGGCCAGGGCCATCACCGGGATTTCGAGACCACGGGCGAGCAGCTTCAGCGATCGTGAGATCTCTGCAACCTGCGTCTCCCGGTTCTGCCGCTTGTCGTCGCTGCTGATGAGCTGCAGGTAATCGACCACGACGAGCCCGAGATTCTTCCGCCGGCGATGGAGGCGGGCCTGTGCGGCGATCTGTGCCACGGTTCGCGGGGTGCCGTCATCAATCAGCAGCGGGAGGATGGCCAGGTTGTTGGCTGCGAACTCGACCGCAACGCGGTCTTGGCCGCGCATCTTTTCGCTGCGAAGGTACTCGGTCGAGAACCCGGTTTCGCCGCAAAGGAACCGTTCGAACAACTCGCCACGTGATTGCTCAAGGCTCGAGAATAGCACCGACGTTCCGGCCTTCACGGCCTGCAGGGACACATTGCCGGCAAAGGCCGTCTTGCCCACCCCAGGGCGGGCGGCGACGATCAAGAGTTGCCCGGGCTTCAGCCCGCCGATCAGTTCGTCGAGTTCACGGAACCCAGTCGGCAGACCGGCCTTTGCCGGTGATCCCAGGCGGGCGAGGGTTTCGAGAGCGACGTCAGCCATCGGCACGGCCTGCCCGGTGACCTTGCGTTCGATGATCGCTTGCAGGCGGGTTTCTGCCTCAGCCACGGCTTCGTCGAGGTCCAGAACTTCGTTGCGTGCCGTGACAGCCAGGTCACTGCCGGCGTAAATTGCCTGACGGCGTCGCGCGGGGTCCGCGATGTCTTCCGCGTGTTTCTTCGCGTGGTTTTCATGCGCGTACGGTACACGCTCCATTGCGTCGTTGAGCAATACCTCGATGTCGCCGACAGAGTGGGCTTCGGGCATTTTCTGCAGGGCCCCGAAGACCGTCACGGCATCGATCGGCTCGGTTGTGTCCCGCAGTTTCAGGATGGCCTGCCAGACGACCCGGTGGGCCGGCATGTAGAAATCTTCCGGTCCGATGATTCCGGTCACGGCGTCGACGATCGGGACACCGCCCAGCAGCGCGGCGCCGATGAGCGACAGCTCGGCCGGGAGGTTTTGCGGCGGAAGCGTCGGCGCGCTGGTCGACGCATGGCCGTCGATCCGGTTTTTCGTCGCGGTGGTCACTCGAAATCCTCCGGGTCGGGGGGTGGTTCGGATTTCAGGCGATCGGCGCCGGCTGTCACGAATTCCGCGGGCTTGCCGTTGCTCGCCTTCCGGTGATCGTTGAGCATCCGGCGCGCGGCTTCGTCGTGCTCGCCGACGAACAGACGACCCGCTGTGATGTTCCCGACGAAAACCGCAACCGGATCCCCGGTTCCTTGCTTTGCGACGAAGTCCAAAGCGCTGATCGCCATCCCGACGAACGTCAACTCGCTCGCGAATGTGCGCGTGAAGCCGAATTGGGGAGCGACATTGGCGATGTACCGATGTCGTTTGAGCAAGGCGCCGGCGTCGCGCATCTCGGATTCGGTGATGCCAGCAAGTGGACCAGACTTCCGGTTGCGCTTCTTTCGCGAATCCGAACCATGCGCCGTTCTGGTTCTGTGTTGTTCTGGTTCTGGTTCTGGTTCTAGCGGCCCGCATCCGTCCCGCTCACGGCCCGCGTCCGTATCGGATTCGTTCCGGTTCTGTAACGTGTCGGTTTCGGGCTCCGTTTCGCTATCGATCCGTGGTTGTTCTGACGTCGATTCCGGCGCCGGAAAAACGAGTACCGGCTTCACGTCCGAACGGTTCATGCGGAACAGGTTCAGCAGTTCCAGGTACCGTTTGCCATCCACTTCGTACCGACGGATCAATCCGACGTTTTCGAGCTCGACGAGCCGCCCCTCGATCTTTTCTGCCATCACTTCGCCGGTGATCATGCGGGCCGTGAAGAGCTTCGCGAGGATCCACCGCGATTCCCCCGAATATCGTCCGCAGTCGTCGCTGGCCGCGATCAACCGCAGGTACAAAACCTCCGCTCCTTCCGAGACAGCGTTGATCTTTTCGGAATCGGGGTAGAAGCGCAGCAACTGGACGTATGACACACGGCGTTTGCCCATTACGCTGGCCCCCCATTCTCCGCGCTGGTCGCCACGAGCTGCTGATCAGACCAGGCGAGCGCCGCATCGGCGAAGCGAGCCAGGGCGAACTTCTCGGCCTGCACGATCGCCAGCCATTCGCGCCCGTGAATGCCCCGGCCCCATGCGGCAGTCGATTCGCGACGTGCTGCAGCGTATTCCTCGAGGGAACGTGCCAATGCTTCCGGAATGATAGAGCTGTTTTTCATCAATAAAACTCCGTGACGTGCGCTGATGCTCGCCGGCGACGCTGAATCTTTGGGGCAGGTCCTGCCGCGCGACGCTGCTCAAATTTCGCGACAGCTTCGGGACTGATCTTGTACCTCGGTCTCAAGGATCCGGGCTGCGAAACGTCGATCGCTTCGAGCAAGCCGGCGCGAATGAATCCGATGATCGACTCGGGCGCGCAGCCGTACCGGCGGGCGAGATCGGGAGGGGAGATGTGAGGGGCGGCTACTGGCACAGCGCCGGCTCCCGCTTCCCGAAGTGCAACGCGAGTTCGCAGACGTTTTCGTCGGTGAAGTCGAACCTCAACGAACCATCGACGCGGGGCCGACTCACCTTGCCGGTCTTGATCGCCCAGCGGATCTGCGATTCGGACGCGGTGACGTCCTGTCGCTTCAACTCGTCAAGCAATTCTCGAAGGCACATCGGCGAACACCTCAACGAAAAAAGGGACCAAGCAAGCTGCCTGATCCCCTTCTAGCGTTGTGATGTTGTAGGCGCGGAGTTCAACCCGCTGTTTTTCAGCGATAATCGTTCGTGTCTCTGGCTTTGAATGGTTTTGGCTGGCTTTGAGTGTCTTTGGCAGCCTGTTCTTCGGCGAGCTTCCGACCGTTGGCGCCTGCGAATCGCGACTGAGATGGAAAGTAGATGGAGAATTTCTTGCGGCTGATCTTACAGACCCAGAAGCTTTTTCCGTTGTTGTTTCTGATTGTCTGCTCGTCGGTCTCGCCGCACCATCGCGTTAAATCTTTCAGTTGGCCTTCGATCGGAACTTGGAACCAGTCGGCCGGCGGCGGGCCATTCTTGCACCAGCCCGTTATAGAGTCTGCTGCCGTGGAAACTTCGCCCCATTCCGAAGGAACTAAGACATGAAGCTGATCGCCCTTGTAGGCAGAACTTACGGTCCCGCTGTGAACCACGCCGCGTACTTTTGCGCGCCCGATTGCAATGTATTGTTCGCCGGGCATGTCTTCCGAAATGATTGGTCGCATGTCCGGAGTGACCGGAATACAAACCCCAGGTCGGTCGACTTCGGTTCGGACCTTACCAGCCGCCTTCTTGTCTTCCATGCTCTTTTTCCTTTTCAAGACCGGGGCGGCTCGGGCGGGCCGGCGGCGAAAAGGAGAAGCCGCGACCGCGCTCCCGAACCGCACGGCGAGGATCAGTCGCCGCGCTCCCGATGCCTGCATTTTACCGCGGCTTCCGCTTCGAAGGAAAGAGCCACGCCCGGACATGGTCGGTCACAGCCTTCAGCCGACTGTCGTCGATCCGCTCGCGGTAACGGCCTCCCATCGAACTATCCGAGTGTCCCATGATGGTATCGATGGCGGGAAAATCGCGCGTCGCATCGGCAATTGTGCGGTGGGTGTGCCGTAAAGCGTAGAACTGCAGGCCAGGGCGCTTCAATTTCAACTCCACCAGCAGCTTCCCGAATTCGAGCGCGACGGCGTCGATGTGGCCGAACTTTTTCGAGGCACGAACGAGCCGATTCCGGTGATGCGTCAGGAATACGCAGTCGGCATCCTCGGGCGTTTTCGGCTCGGGTCGCTGGGCGATCGCCTTCCGCAACGCCGCGACGGTCTCGGGCCACAATGCACAGCGCCGCGCAACACCGGTCTTCGGCCGGGCGAACGCCACCCAGCCGGCATCGAGGTCGAACGCGGACTGGGGCAGGTTTGCCAAGTCGTTCTGCCCGAACCCGCAGTTGATGCCGAGCAGTACCATCGCGCGCATCGAGTCGTCACACGCCTTGATGATCGTCTGCAGCTCGGTCGCTTCGAACATTCGAGCCGGTTTCGCGGCGGTCGCTTTCCTGATCTTGTCCTGTTTGACGCGGAACGTCGGCCCGAACCGAACCGGCGCCTCGATCAGCCCGGAGTCATAGGCGAATTTGAAAACAATGCGTGTCAGCCGCACGTTGTTGGCGATCCCTACGAGCCCGTTGGTTTTCGCAACTTGCTTTCGCAGCTTTTCGAAATCTTCGCTGGCCAGGTCGACAACAAGCCGGTTCTTGCCGAACACGTTGACGATTCGATCGGTCGCGGCTTTGTACCCCCCCCACGTGCGAACGGCCAACTCGCCAGAGTCCACAAGCATTTGCTTCGACGTCAGGAATCGGTTGCACAGATCGGCGATCGTCAGCCCGCCGACTTTCCCCCTGGGCGTACGGCCTGCGATCAGGTCGTCTTTGTCATCGAGCCACTTCGCGAGCGCCGCGTCCTTGTCGGTGCCGAAGTAGTGGCGGACTTTGTTGATCGTCCGGCACCAGCGCCCCGATGCGCCGTGAAACCAGAGCGGGAAATCGCGATCGGCTTTGCTCTTGGATTTCCGCTTCCGCTTGGAGCCCGCGGCGAGTGTCTCGCGAGTGTCAGCCGCGATGACGGGCGACTCCTCGGGATCAAATACTGCCAGGCGGGGCCGTGGAATAGACGCGGCCGGGGGGAATGATGTAAACTGTTGCACGTGTCACCTATCCTTCAAAAAGTGGGGTGATGCCAGACACCCGGCCGTTACAGCGGTGCGGGTGTCATTTGTCAGGTTGTATTGTACGCGAGTGTCAAAACGAGTGTCAAGCAATCAGACTGATCGACGTAAATCCTTATGGTGGCTGTAGCTCAGTTGGTTAGAGCGCCAGATTGTGGATCTGGAAGTCGCGGGTTCAAGTCCCGTCAGTCACCCCTTCCTTGACGCCAGGCCACGCATGAAATTGCGTGGCTTGTTTCTTTTCGCGTCGGGCAAATCGGGTGAAACGGCCCGCCATTTTTTCCCCAATTGATGCCGGCCGGTTCTCTGGCTGCGTCGACGACCCACCCCTCGCCCTCCGATGGGCAAAGCACGCGGTGTCCGTGCTGCCTTCGGCGTCAGCGATCCGATTCCGCGAGGCCCGGCACAGTCGTTGCATGTCCATTGTCCTTCCGACAGTTCCGTGGGCCGCTTCAGCCGGAGAATCGCATGGTGATCGCGTGGCGAGTCGTTGCAATCGATACGGACGGCACGCAAATCGTCGTGGATGAAGGTTTGACCGACGAGCGAGCGCTTCAAGTGGCGCGCGTCATGTTGACAAAAGGCCACACCGTCATCATCGAAGCGGAGCCTCGGCAACGTCTGCCAGGGTTCTTGAATCTGCCGGGGATCCTGACTCGCAACGACGAGCAAACGGATACGTCGGATCCCTCATCCTCCGCGACGGCCTAAGCACGTGGCAAAGCCCCCGCGTGCGCGCGGCAGACGTTGCTTTTTTGCAACGGCCTTTTCGTTGCACGTCAAACAACATCGGTGCGACCCCGAACAGATTTTCGGCACTCTATCCGCCACCCCGTCATCTGTGGGGTAGATTTATTTGAGGGATTGTCCTCCCCCGTCTCGGGCAAACAACGAAATGGACTCTTTCCGCTCCGACGTACTTCCGGTCATCGTGCTCAGTATCGTTGCGTCGGCTGCGATTCTCGGCCTGGTCGCGCTCACACGCATTTAATCTGGCTCCTGAACACCGCCACCATATGAGAAGTCACATGAGAGCCCGCGTCCAGGAAACCTTTCTTCTCTCACTTGCCGCGCTGGCGGTTGTCGCCTTGATCGTGGCTTTGGCGCGTTTATCAAGCTGACGCCGGCCGGATCGCCTTCAACGACCTGAGAACAGGACGAAGAGTTCGGCGGAAGATTGAAGAATGGTTTCTTGAGTGCGATTCGCCTCAGGCGCGCTCCTCATGCGATTCGACAGGAGTTTCGGGCCCGTTGACCGGTGGCTGCCGTTGTTCTTGTTGCGGCTCGACGGGAGCCGGCGACTGATAGAACCTGCCAACCGCCGCCACCATCGTCGCCAGCGGCAATAACTCTGTGAACGGAACCGTCACATAAATCGCAGCGGCGATGGCGACGATCAGCCGGCCGCGCGTACCGAACCCGTAGAGGCTGCTGACCCACCAGCCCGCCAGTCCGCCTACAACGGGACCGAGCGCAAGACCGATCGGACCGAACATCGCGAAGTCGACGATGTCGATGATAATCCCCGCCGCCAGCGGACCGAGCGCGTAGTGCAAGCGCTCGAGCAACGTCGGCTTCTCTGCGCAAGCAGGATCACTGACCGGAACCGGCTGAATCGAGCCGTTGATTTCGTTGTCCAGTTTCAAGACATTCATGGCGGTGCGTCCGTTTCAATGGGCCAGATTGATAACGCGAATCGACCCCCGGCAGTTCACACCTACCGCCGGAATCCACGCAACCCCGGTCTTAAAGGCAACTTCCAATGCATTCACCAAAGCTAATTCGGTACGCCCGGCACCGTAGCACGGACTTTTAGTCCGTGGATTTCAGTCCCAACCACACCGGTCTCAACCCGGACGAGGCCACCTCAATTCGTTAAGCTCACGCGAGTGATCGAAACTCCCCCTCGTCACCGTCGCCCGTTCTGATCTCTGTCGCTCTGACCGCTGCCGTTCATCCTGCTGCCGCGCACGCTCGGACTAAAAGTTCGGGCTACGACGGCGCAAAGGCCCACAACAATGTCGTCCCTCACCACACGACGCGAAGTCTGCCGGCGGCTCTGTGGAGCTGCTGCTCTCGCCGCATTTCCGTGGCGAATCGTGTCCGCGGCGCCGGATCGCCCTGCCGGGTTGACGCTTGGCATCGGCAACTACGGCATGCCTGCGGCCAAGACCGAGGACGCGATTCGGCTCGTTGCCGAGCTCGGCTTTGACAGCCTCGAGTTGTCGATGCTCCCCGATTGGGATTCGGCCCCGCCAAAACTTTCAGTCGAGCGGCGCCGCGCGCTGCGGCAGATGATCGCCGACAAAGGTCTCGCACTCACTTCGCTGATGGAAGACATCCCGCCGTCACCCGTCGACGCCGAGCATCAGGCGTCGCTTGATCGCCTCAAACGGGCCGCCGAGCTGGGGCGCGATCTCTCACCCAAACGGGCTCCGTTGATCCAGACCGTCCTCGGCGGCGGAAAGTGGGAGGAGAAGAAGGAGCTGTATCGCGACCGCGTCGGAGACTGGCTCCGTGTCGCCGAGTCGAACAAAACGGTGATCGCCGTCAAGCCGCACCGCAGCGGGGCGATGTCGCAGCCCGCTGAAGCGGCGTGGCTCTTCGAACAACTCGGGCGCTCGCGCTGGCTGGGGATGGTCTACGACTACAGCCATTACGCGCTCCGCAATCTCTCCATCGCCGAGACCGTGAAAACCGCCTTTCCGCTGACCGCGCAGATCGCCGTGAAAGATGTCGCGCTCAAGGGAGATCGGCCCGAATTCGCCCTGCCGGGAGAAGCCGGCACGATCGACTATGGCGAGATTCTCACCCGGTTTTACGAAGCGGGCTACCGCGGAGACGTCTGTTGCGAAGTGAGCTCGCAGGTCTTCCGCCGACCGAGCTACGACGCGACAGCGGCGGCGAAAGCGTGTTACAATCATTTGCAGAAGGTGTTCGAGAAGACCAAGCTTCCCCGACGCCACAAAGCGTAGAGTTGAAAAGTTAAAGAGTTGAAAAGTGGAAGAGTTGCTGAGTGAAAGGGGCTTCTTGAACATGCACCGTTTTCCTCGTCGCCGCCTTCTGACGCAACTCGCTGCCATTCCGGCGGCTGGCTTACTCCCGAGTTTTGCTTCGTCCGTCGCTGCCGCCCCGGCGGTGAAATCTCCCAACGAACGCTGGCGGATCGGCGCCATCGGCATGCGGTATCAGGGCTCGGTGATCACGCGCGAAGCGACGGCGTTCGGCGACGTGCACGCGATCTGCGACGCCGATCGCAGTATCCGCGAGCAGGCCCGCGCCAGCTTCAACAGTGCCGCTGCGATTTGCGAAGACTATCGCGACCTGATTGCCCGCGACGACGTCGATGTTGTGCTGATCGGCGCTCCCGACCACTGGCATGCGAAAATGGCGATCGACGCCTGCCGTGCCGGCAAGGACGTCTACGTCGAAAAACCCCTCACGTTGACGATCGACGAAGGAAAAGTGCTGCGGCGTGTCGTCGCCGAAACGGGGCGGGTCGTGCAGGTCGGCACGTGGCAGCGCGACGACCACCGTTTCCGCCGCGCCGCCGAGATGATCCGCGCGGGGCGTCTGGGGGCGATTCGCAAGGTGACGGTCGTCCTCGGCAAGAACGAAGCGGGCGGCCCGTTTCCCGTCATGCCGGTTCCCAAAACCCTCAACTGGAACCGCTGGCTCGGCCAGGCCCCGGCCACCGAATACATCCCCGAGCGGTGCCACTACAACTTTCGCTACTGGTTCGAATACGCCGGCGGCGAAATGACCGACACCGGCGCGCATCATCTCGACATCGCGCTTTGGGCCCTCGGCCTCGACGAGACCGGCCCGGTCGAGATTGCGACGGAAGGGGCGCTCCCCGGCATCGGAGCCGGCTACAACGTCCCCAAAGACTTCAGCGCGCGGCTCAAGTACGCGAGCGGCGTCGAGTTCGAAATCCTCGACACGGGACGAAGCGGAATCCTGTTCGAGGGAGAGTTGGGGAGGATCTTCGTCAACCGCGGGACCCTTGCGGGCGCACCCGTCGACGAGCTCAAGTTCAAACCGCTGCCCCGCGAGGTGTTTCGACTCTACGCGCACGACAACCATTCGCGGCCGGAACGCGCGGGGAAGATCGAGGCGATCAGCAACCACATGGGGAATTTTTACGACTGCGTAAAATCGCGGCAGACGCCGATCTCCTCCGTCGCCAGCCAGCACCGCGTCGCCACGGCCTGCCACCTCGCAAATCTTTCGCTGCGTCTCGGCCGCAACCTGCGGTGGAACCCCGAAGCCGAGCAGTTCGTGGGCGACCCCGAAGCCGACACCCACCTCCGCCGCGAGCAACGCCCGGGCTTTGAGGTGGCATAATTTGACTTCGCTGGCGGAACCCTGCATTCCGCAATCCGAACTCCCCACTCGGCACTCCCCCGTGTATCACTTCGTCGCATACGCTGGCGGGGGCGGGGCGAGCATTTTCACCAGCTTGTCCTTGAGCGCGTGGGCGCAGAAAAAGTTGCCGAGCGGGTTGTAGTGCCCGATGAAGTACCGCGCGAGATAGGCGTCGATGTCGCCGGAGAACTGCTTTGACTCGGCCACGTGGGCGGAGAGCAGGTCGACGTAGGGCAGTTTGCGGTGATCGAGAAAATCGACCAGCGACTGATCGAAGCGTCGGCCTTCTTTCACCGTCCGCTTGATCCGCTCGGCCGCGTACGACAGCACGTAGAGCACCTGCTTCTTCTCGCGGGCCGCGTATTCTTCGATCTTGTCGACGATCCGCGTCGTGGCATAAAGCGCGCGGCGGGTGTAGTCGACGTCGTCGAAATCGTCCGATCCGGGAAGCGTCTTCGCCCTCTGGTTCTTGTCCCAATCGCGCGCGGCATACAGTTGCAGTGAGTAGTCTCCTTCGAGCGCCGCGTAAGCTTCTTCGAGATCGCAGAGCCGATAGAGCGACTCGTTCGTCGGGCACGGGTTCGGCACTTCGACGAACGTTCCCTTGTCGGGGTCGACTTTGACGTGCGGCACGGGGGGACAGGGGGACTTGTTGTTCACGCCAAAGCGAAACCGCTGCCAACTCAGCAGGTTTCGATAATGGTCGTGGTCGAAGATGTTGACAATGATGTACTTCGCCGGGACGCGCTGCTCTTCGCGTTTCATCCGCAGGTACGCCTGATAGACCGAGTACCCGCCGATGCCGAAATTGCGGATCGGCTCGCCCAGATGGGCCGCGAGATATTCCTGCCACGTTTCGCCGTCGCTCACCTGCTCGCAGCTTGTGAAGCTGTTGCCGTAGGTGTTGATTCGGCACGGTTTGTCGGCGTAAGCGATCGTCCGCCGGGCGTTCCACTTGTCGTAGCGGTACGAGCAGATCGCCCCGTCGACTCCTTCCTTGAAATCGCGATCGATGTGGAGATAGCCCAGTTCCGGATCGTACTTGCAGAAGGGATACGCCTTCCCGGCCAGCCAGGCGTCGATCTCTTCGCGTTTGTGGATGAAGGGGCGGAGGTAGTTGCGAAGGCGGGACGCGTCGAGGTCCGTTCGCGCGGCAGCCTGCACTTTGATTGGCCCGCAAGAAGCCAGTCCAACAGCCAGCGCCCCAGCGCTGCGCGCCAACAAGGTGCGGCGATCGAAAACGGGTTGCACGGCGTTTGCGTCAGGGCGTCGAAGTTGCGACATGGCGGTCCTCAATCGAAAGGTAATCGGCTTTCAGCACCGTGCCCGGTCACAGGAAAAACGCACGCGCGCGGGCCAATGTCATTCTTTCGCGGCAGCCAGAAACTGCGGCCCCAGCAGTCGCTCGGCATTCCGGTGCAGAATATCGTGACGGGCGTCGTCCGAAATGCGGGCGAAGAGGACAGCGCCGGCATGGTAGTGCTGGCTGTACCACGGGAGGTCGCTGCCGAAGACGACCTTCTTCGAACCGGCCGTGTTCACCATGTATTCGATCAGGCCGTTGACGTGCGGCGAGAGGCTGGGGGCGGCGGGCATCAGGCTCCCCCCCGGCATCTGCGAGAAATCGATCGCCTGAACAACGCTCGTCAGGTCGAGATAGACGTTCGCCAGATCGCGCGCGATCGAGACCGATTTCTCCCACTCGCCGTATCCCGAATGCCCCATCAGAAACCGGGCATTCGGGTAGCGCTCGGCGACTTCCCCCAGCAGGGCCGGCGCGTCGAACGGGCTTTCTCCGAAGGTATGGACGAGCACGAGGAGCCCGCGCTCGTCGGCGTACTCGAGCGCTCGGGCATACTTCGGAGAATTCACCGGGACGAGGTGATAGTCGGGCCAGAATTTGAGTCCGACGAAGCCCGTCCGCGTCTCGAACGCTTTCAAGTCCCGCGCGGTGATTTCCGGATAGTGCGGATTGATGACCCAGTAGGCGAGGAATTCATCGGGGTGGGCGTTCACCACTTCCTGCATGAGGTGATTGCCGCGCTCGACGTCGCAGGCCAGGGCCGAGTGGTGCGAGCAGATGATCCGCTCGACGCCGCACCGCTTCAGCCGATGCCGCATCATGTCGAGCGGCGACGACGGGAGATAGCAACCGTAAAACGGCCCCACGTGCCCGTGCATATCGATGATCGGGCACGCGGTCGAAGAGCCCTTGTCGAGGTACTCCTGCGCAATCGGCGAAGGGTTCATTCGAGATTGGCCTCCTGCAAAAGTCGGTGCAGGTTGTCCCCTGCAATGGCTTGGCGTTCGGCGAGCGGGATTTCGGCGTGCGTCAGGGCCAGCATCGCCGCGCCGCTGGAGTTCTCGGGATAGCCCGATCCAAACACGAGCCGCGACGCCGAGTAACGCCGGCAAAATTCTTCGATCCCGTTGTCGACAACATACCCGGATGTCTCAAAGATCAGATTCGGATACTTCTCGATCAGCGGCCAGGCATAGCGGTCGAGGGGATTGCTCCCCTGGCTGCCGGTGACGATCACGAGGTTGGGAAAGGAGCGCAGCAGTTGGGCGATCTTGTCGAGGTTGGCGCGAACGAACAGGGGAATCCGCCGTTCGGCGTAAACGGCCAGTTGATCGCCCCAGGTGATCTCGTCGACGAAATAGCGATGATCGTCGGGAAACAGCCGCAGCGCACCGATCCCATGCCGCTGCATTTCCCGCAACAGGGTCTTCACGTCCGGCTGCTCGCCGGTCTGGCTGGGAAGAACCGCCCAGGTGGGAAGGAGCCGGGATTGGCCGGTAATTTCCGTCAACACCTGCTCGTTGCCGACCTGGGGATGGTCGTAGCGCATCGCGGTGTGATAGACGAGAGCCCGCTCGATGTTGGAAAAATCCATTTCCTCGATCAGCGCGTGGGCGGTCCGCGCGAATCGGAAGACGCGCGTCCGGTAGGGGCCCAGCGCACAGTTGCAATCGAAGAAATTCAATCGGCTCGGCGACGTCATGTCCGTTGCTCAGGGAATGCGAAAAGTCAAACCGGGATGCCAATCCGGACCAGCCTCATGGGGTCACTCTGACGGAAGCCTTTGGAGTTCCCGCGCCTTTCAGGTATTTGAGCGCCACCTGCCGAAACCGCGCGGCACGTTCTTCGACAACGTCGAGCCCGTCGCGCATCGTCACCCCGAATGCCGAGCTGAGACCGGGATCGGACACGCCGATGCTGATATTGAGCGAGCGCGCCAGGAGCGCGTCAGTTTTCGGCAACATCCCCTTGCGATAGCGCATTTCGCCACCGCGGTCGGTGTAAGGCGAGCAGGTGAATGGACACTTCTCGGGAGTGACGGTTCGCTGCTCGAGAATCTGCTCCATGTTGTTGTAAACATGCCAACCGGCGTCCGCCGCGACCTTGGTGCCGAGCTCCTGGGCAATTTTGCGCGCGACCTGTTCGTCGGGAAGGATCACCGTGAGCATCGTCGCGCATTCTCCGCCAGGATCGGTGATCTCGCGGAATTCGAGGCCGGGAAGATCGGAAACGATCTCTTTATAGCGCCGTTTGTTGGCGCGCAGGTGGCCGACGATCTGCGGCAGCTTGCGGAACTGGGCCAGCAGCACAGCCGCCTGGAGCTCGGTGAAACGGAAATCGAGGCCGATGAAGGGACGCTTTCCGATCTCAACCCCCGTTCGCAGCGGCGAATGCCCCTGGTCGTGAAAGGCGAAGCAGCGCGTGTAAACGTCTTCGTCGTCAGTAACGACCATCCCCCCGTCACCCGATGTGATCGTCTTGTACACATTGAAGCTGAATGCGCCGGCATGGCCGATCGCCCCGACCGGGCGTCCCTTGTACGTGGCCCCGAATGCCTGGCAGCAGTCTTCGACCAGAAGCAGTCGATGCTTGTCGGCAATCGCCCGCAACTCATCGAGCCGGGCCGGGTTCCCCATCATGTGGACCGCCATGATGGCCTTGGTGCGGGGGGTGATTTTGGCCTCGACGTCGTGGGGATCGAGATTGAACGTCCGATCGACTTCCGCCAGCACCGGAATCGCGCGGGAATAGACGATCGACGACAGACTCGCAATGAAGGTGTAACCGGGCACGATGACTTCATCGCCGGGACCGACCCCCAGGCCGGCGAGCGCGGTGAGGAGCGCCGACGTCCCCGAGTTGACCGCGACCGCGTGGCGCAGGCCGCAGTAGTCGGCGATCTCTTTCTCGACCTGATAGACCTTGCCCTTGAAGCGCGGATCGACTTCCGACCCCAGGGAGATCCCGTATCGAAACAGATACCCGCCGCGGAGAACCTCCAGCACCTCCTGGATTTCCTCTTCGCCGATCAGCTCCATTCCGGGACCGGGCATCTTCGGGCCTCCTCAAACGAGCATGTATTCGAGAAACGTCTTCAAATCGCGGGCCGTGTTCCAGGGATCGAGCTCCCAGTATTTGGGGCTGAGCAGCTCGCACCGCCAGACGCCGTCGAATCCCGTCGCCCGGACCGCATCGACCCATTCCTTGAGCGGAATTCGTCCCCCGCCCGTCCAGACGTCGCGTCCGCGCTGCTCGATGTCGCCCCCCTGGCCGAAGGGATCGAGCGAGTCGCAGAAGTCGACGCAGAAGATGAACTTTTTGTTCATCCGGGCGATTTCGTCGGGGTGGGCGCCGCTGTCCCACAGATGGTAGAAATCGAGAACGAGGCCGACTTCGTCGCACGCCGTCTCTTCGAGCAGTTCGATCTGCTGGGCCAGGCGATTGAGCGGCGTGAAGGTCAGCGCTTCGAGATAGAACTTGACGCCATGCGCTTTGCCGATACCGGCCAGCGCCCGAAGGTTTTTCGCCGTGAGTTTTCGCATCTCGGGCCACGGTTTGCCGGCCAATCCTTTGTACGGGCCGGCGGGATCGAGCGGCCCCGTGAGCAACTGCACCATCGGGCATCCGAGCTTCTCGGCAAGCGAACAGGTTTCGTCGCACTCGCGAAGCAGCGCGTCGTATTGGGCCGGCTCCTGGCGCTCGATGTCCTGCACGTACGAGAGACCCACGGGGGGGACGTCGCGGAGCAGCAGGAGCAGACTTTCGAGCGACAATCCCTGTGTGAGATAGCTTTTGAGCTTCGGTCCGCCGATCTCGATCCCCGCGTAGCCCGTTTCGCGGGCAATGCGGATGCTCGTGACGAGATTGCAATGCCGCGTCGCGAGATTGTGAAGCGCGATTTGCATTTTGAGCCCGGAAGGCGCCCCGTTACGCGAGCAGCTCGTCGGCGACGCGGGCCCTGGTGACGGCGGGGTCGGTGAGAGTCTCTTCGCGGCCGTTGTGAGAATAGGTGAGCTGCTCGTGATCGAGGCCCAACTGGTTGAGGAGCGTGGCCATGAAGTCGGGACAACTGACGCGTCCGTCGACGGCGCGGTAGCCGAAATCGTCGGTGGCGCCGTGGATGCAGCCCTTCTTGAACCCGCCGCCGGCGACGAACAGTCCAAACGCGTTGCGGTTGTGGTCGCGACCGTTGCCGTTCTGCGAGACGGGCAGGCGGCCGAATTCGCCGGTCCACACGACGATCGTGCTTTCCAGCAGGCCGCGCTGTTTGAGATCGGTGATGAGGGCCGCGGCCGGCTGATCGACCTTCATGGCAATCTCTTCGATCCCCTGCTTGAGGTTGCTGTGACTGTCCCACGGAGTGCGGATCGGGGCTTCGATATGGACAAACCGAACCCCCGACTCGACCAGCCGGCGGGCCATCAGGCAGCGCTTGCCATAGTCGGCCGTGGGGGGCTTGTCCATCCCATACAACTTTTGCGTCGCTTCGGTCTCGGAGGTGAGATCGAGAGCCCGCTCGGCGGAAAGCTGCATCCGCGCCGCCAGCTCGTAGTGTCGGATGCGGGCTTCGAGGTCGCCTTCGAGCGGAAACCGCCGCGCGTGTTCTTCGTTGAGCCGGGCCAGGAGGTTGAGGTCGGCCTGTTGTGCCCCGGCGGGAAGCTCGACCGCCGAATGCAGGTTGAGAACGGGCGAACCCTGCGACTGGAACTCGGTGCCGCGGTAGACGGCCGGGAGCCAGCCGCTGTCCCAGTTGAGGCTGCTCCCGCTGTTGTAGCCCTTGGGGTCGCGGAGCGCGACGAACGCCGGCAGGTTCTGATTCTCGGTTCCGAGCGCGTAGCTCACCCAGGCTCCCAGCGTCGGCCGTCCGGGAAAGATTTTTCCCGTGAGAAACAGCCGCAGCGCCTGCGGGTGGTTATTGTTCTCGGTGTACATCGAGCGGACGAGGCACAGATCGTCGGCGATCGAGCCCAGGTGCGGCAGCCGATCCGAAAGCTCCATTCCGCATTGCCCGTGCTTTTTGAACGGGAAGGGGCTGGACATCAATCGATCGCTGTTCCCCGGTTGCAGCACCTCGACCTTTTCGGCATACACCTGGCCATCACGGCGCTGCAGCTCGGGCTTGGGATCGAAGAGGTCCATCTGACTGGGACCGCCGTTTTGAAACAGCAGAATGACCGACCGGGCCTGCGGCGTGAAATGCCCGGGCCGCGCGCGCAGATCGACGCGTGCCTTTCGGCCGGAACCGGAGTCGGCCGAAAGGAGGCCTTCGCTCCCCAGCAGGTGTGCGAGCGCGACGGAGCCGAGCCCCATTGCCGAGTCGCGCAGGAAGGCGCGCCGCGACGGGGCATCGCACAAGGCACGACGGTCAGCGAACGATGAAATGCTGCGCATAGCAATCTCAAGGCGTGTACAGGAATTCGCTCGTATTCAGCAGTGTATGACACAAATGCACGAGCGCTTTGCGCATCGCGGCTTCGGGGGCGAGCCCCTGGCTCTGGTAGAGCCCAAACTGGCGCTCGAAGTAGAGCGTGCTCTGACGAAGCTCTTCCGACGAGGGATGTCGAACCAACGCCCGCTGAAAGGCGCGGTCGACCCGATCTTCGATCGAAAGGGCCCCGGTTTCCTCGATGCGGACGGCCAGCTTCTCGGCCTGTTCCCACAACAGGGCCCCGTTGAGCAGCGCCAGCGACTGCAAGGGGACCGCCGAGCGGGCCCGCTCCGAGCAATTCGTGGCGACGACCGGCTGGTCGAAAACAGCCAGTTCCGAGAGCTGGAAGGCGCGCCGCGCGAGGAGGTAAACGCTCCGCCGCCATTTGGCGGTCGGGGTCGGCATTTTCTTTTCGGCAACGATGATCATCCCGCCGGGTTTCGCTTCGAGCAGGATCGGAGGCCCCCCCATCGTCGGGTCGAGCGCTCCGCCGACCGCGAGGAGACAATCGC
>JAGVKR010000723.1 GCA_020050375.1 Planctomycetales bacterium | reverse complement strand
CAGATCGCGGCGCGTCTCCGCATTGAGCACTGCCCCACCTCCAGTCGCCAGCACCAGCGGGCCACGGGAGAGGAGCTCGACGATCGCCTGGCGTTCGCGACGGCGGAAACCGGGTTCTCCCTCGGCGGCGAAGATTTCGCGGATGCTGCATCCGGCTGTTTCTTCGACGAGCGCGTCGGCGTCGGCCCATTTCCAGCCGAGACGGGCTGCGAGGGGGGCCGCGACCGTCGTTTTGCCGCTCCCCCGGTAGCCGATCAGCGTGATCGCCATCACGAGATCCTCGCGGCGGAGATCGCCTGCCGGAGCGTCTTGCGCATGACTTCGAGGGGAGCGGGGCGTCCGGTGAACAGCTCGAACTGCCGCGCCGCCTGGCGGACGAACATTTCCACGCCGGTGACCGTCCGGCATTCGCGTTCGCGGGCCTGCTTGATGAGCAGCGTCCGCTCGGGGTTGTAGATCGTGTCGAACACGACCATCCCTTCGCGGAGCCAGTTTTCCATGAACGGCGATTCGTCGACCTTGGGGTGCATCCCAACCGACGTGCAGTTGATCAGCACGTCGGCGAACGCCGCCCCGCGGTTCTCCCACTGGATGACGAGGCAACCCAAGTGGCGGGCCAGCACTTCAGCGCGGGCCTTGGTGCGGTTGGAGATCATCAGCGCTCCGCCGTTTTTGATGATCCCCATCCCGATCGCCCGCGCGACCCCTCCCGCGCCGAGCATAAGCACCTTGCGCCCGGCCAGGGGATGGCTCGGATCGCTTGCGATCTCTTCGCCCGTCCGTTCGGGGAGCGACTCGCAGAGACTTTCGAGGGCCGCATCGTAGTCGGTGTTGGCCGCCCGCCACTGTCCCGCGCCGTCGCGATAGAGCGTGTTGGCGGCGCCGATCGCCTCGACCTGACCGTCGTGCTGGTCGGTGAACTCGAGCACCGCTTCTTTGTGCGGCAACGTGACGCTACAGCCCCGCAGGCCCAGCGACTCGTACGCGCGGATCGCTTCGGCGAACTGCCCTTTCGGAACGCGAAGGGGCAGATAGACCTTGTTGAGCCCTTCGTGGGCAAAGGCCGCGTTGTGCAAGAGCGGGCTCAGGCTGTGCGCCACCGGGTCGGCCACGACGCCGTAGATTTCGGTATTGGCGTCGATCGAATCGTAGCGGAAGAGGTCGCGCATCTCTTCGAACGCCAGTTGCCCGGGGGCCATCGTCCGCTCTTTGTGGAACGTGGCGTAGGTGAAGGGGGCTCCGTAGCGACCGGCGAGGATCCGGCTGGGAATCCCGAACTCCCCCATGCAGAACCCGACCGTCGGAACCTGCGCCTGCTGGACGAGGCGGAGCATGCGCACGTTGTCGAGCGGGGAGTTGGCCATCGTCACGATTTTCACGATGTCCGGGTCGTGCTTGGCAAGCCGCGCGTGAATCTCTTCGAGGTTCGGGGGGGTCTTGTCGAAGTTGTGGTAGCTGACGATTCGCTTTGTGGCTCCGTACCGGGAGATGGAGGCGGCGACGTCTTCTTCGAGATCGACGTACTCGGCACCGCTGACCATCGCCGCCCGCAGGAGCGTCTGCCGCTGGTCTTCAGACTGCTTCCACAGCCCCTTGTCGCGCGGCCGCCGGCAGGTGACGACGACCGGCGTCGGGCGGTCTTTGAGCAACCTGCCGAGATCGGGGGAATGGGAAAGCCAGTCGAGCCGCAGCTCGACCAGCTCGGCCCCGCGCTCGGCGAGCGCCTCGTGCTCGGCGAGCATCATTTTGTGACGGGTACGCCCCAGACTGACGCAAATCATGACGGAGAATGTGATTCCGGATACTACTTATTGCGACGCTCGCGGTCGTTGCGCCCAAGACCCTCTATCTTGGCGACTGCAAGCGGGGTGGGAAAGTCGAAGAAGAAAGAAATGGGCGAAGCCTCCGCCGGAACGGAGGGAAGAGACCGGAGATACCAAATCGTTCAGGTCGATTGAACCGCGGTAGCCGACGTACCGCTGGGCACTGCCGGATTCAAGACAGATTCAGGACCACGGAATACACAGAATACACGGAAGGAAGGGGGGAGAGACGGAGAATGATCGAAAAATCAAACAAATTCGTCGTTCAGGAGCTCTATCTTTTTTCCGTGTTTTCAGTGTATTCCGTGGTTCACATTCTGCTTCCGTGCAGAAGTCCGCGGTTGGATTCCCCGATCGCCGGGGGCCGCGCGCGTCGGTTTTCGTCATCCCAGTCGGCCGAACTGGCGGTCGAGCTCGTGGCGGCTGAGGACGAGGGCTGTGGGGCGGCCGTGCGGGCAGTGATGGGCGTCGTCGATCAGGTGTCGCTGCGTCAGCAGGCTGTCGATCTCTTCGGCCGTCAGTCGTTGGCCCGCCTTGATGGCCCCCTTGCAGGAGAGCATGTGCAGCAGGCTGTCGAGTAGGTCGCGGCGGGCCGGGTCGCGCCCCGATTCGGCGATCTGCTCGGCCACCGCCCGCACGATCTGGGCCGGATCGTTGCGCGAGAGCAGGACGGGGTACGCCGTCACCAGCACCGTGTTCGAGCCGAACTCCTGGAGCTCGAGACCGAATTGTTCGAGCACGCCGATGTGCTCGCGGATCAGGGCCGCTTCGGCCGGTGAGAGCTCGACCGGCAGCGGGACGAGCATCCGTTGCGATTCGACCGTTCCGGCGAGGACGCGATTCCGCAACTGCTCGTACAGGATCCGCTCGTGCAGGGCATGCTGGTCGACGACGGTCAGCCCCTCTTCGGTTTCGACGATCAGGTAGGCGTCATGGATCTGCATGGCCCGCACGTCGCCGGTGAATACGGGCGGGGGAGGGACCATCCCCGGCGCGGCGGCTGAGGCGGGCTCGGTGTGCGGCGCATCGAGACGATGCTCGCTTGCGGAAAGCAAATTCGGCGAATCGCCCGATGTTTGGTCGGAAGGGGCGGCCACGGCCACGGCGAATCTGTCGGGCAGCGGGT
>JAGVKR010000240.1 GCA_020050375.1 Planctomycetales bacterium | reverse complement strand
GTGAAAGGGGTTCGCGAGCGGACGCACCGGATGATCGACTCTCAGGAACAGGTGGGGAGCTGGCCTGCGCTCAAGAGCGCGCCGGCTCCGCTCGACACCGACCGCGACGGCATGCCCGACGACTGGGAACGGACGCACAGCCTCGACCCGGCGAACCCCGCTGATCGAAACGCTGACCGAAACGGCGACGGGTATACGAATCTCGAAGAGTATCTGAACGGACTCTGCGCGCCTCCGAAATCGTGAGTGCGAAGGGCGAGCGGCGCGGCGTCAGCCAGCCGGTTCGTGCCGCAAGTGCACGGACGATCCCTTGCGGCGCTATCGAGGTTCGGTCGAAGTCCTCAGGCCGTGTGAGAGTTTGTAGTGTGGACTTCAGTCCACACGAGATATTGTGCCGTGTCGGCTGAAGCCAACAGGTTGTATGCGACCCTCTATTCAGTCGAACCTTTCGCACACTCTCAACGCTCGGCCAGTGGATGGAAGCGGATCGCATCCACCAGCGCCGTCGTTCCGGCGGGAATCGTCAGGCTGGCCGGGGTGCCGCCCATCACGTCGTTGGGAGGCGTGTGCTCCAATTGGATTTCGGTCCACTCGGTGCCAATGTCGAACGTCTTCTGCTGCGTGGCCAGTTGGACCGTGGCAGTGACCGGTTTGTCGGACTTCAACGAGCACGTGAGGCGATGCGGGACGCCAGCGGTCGAGAGGATCGGCGGCAGGACCGTTCGGCCCGGCTCCAGAATGGCCGAGTGCACGCCGTCCCGCGCGTCGCCGCTGACGCGGGGGATCCAGCGTGTCTGTCCCGAACGGGTATGACGTTCGAGGTAGGCGATGTGCGACTCTTCGAAGCCGCCCCATTCGCGGCAGCCGTCGTAGTCCGGGACGGGAATCGTCGCTTTCACCCCCAGCTTTCCCGAATCGACCTGCAATAAAGGAGTCGAGCTGCGCAGG
Organism: Planctomycetales bacterium; assembly: GCA_020050375.1. Taxonomy (GTDB): domain Bacteria; phylum Planctomycetota; class Planctomycetia; order Planctomycetales; family Planctomycetaceae; genus SIAF01. The sequence continues at coordinate 2,800 of JAGVKR010000240.1, read as the reverse complement.
CCGTTGGTCGCGACGACGGAGCCGCTGACGTAGCAGGAGAGCGTTCCGGCAGGCAACTCGGCCCGGCAGGTTCGCCCGTCGATCTCGGCCGGAAATGTGTGCCAGAAGCGGCCGCTCCAGTTGCCGGCATCGCCGTAGCTTGCGATCAGATCGCCGGCAGCGACGTCCCCCTCGAAGCTCCAGCGGGCAATCAGACGTCCAGCTTCGTTCCGGACCGCAATCGGTGTCACGGTTGGCAGTGCGTTCTTGCCCTGCAAGTGAACGTCGAGCCAGGCGAGGAATGTTTCGTCGCTGAGACGGACGGGCAGCGCGTGATCCCAATTGGGAAGAAGCGTCAGGTGCCGCGGGCCCAGGGCCATGTCATACGTCTGCATGACGCCCGAGAGACAAAAAAACTTGTCGTTCGTTCCGGTGAACCAGCCGATGGGCGTTTTTTTTGTTGGAAGGCGCCAGGCCGGGTCGAGCGTCGTCCGCCAGCGATCGCGCTGGGCAGTCGGAGGGGGCGTGTTGCCGTTTTTACTGTCGCCATCCCACCAGGCGTTGCCGAGTTGCAGGTTGCCGGTTCCATATAAGCAGGAGCCGACCTTCAACCGCGGGTCGATGCCGATCATCAGCGTCGTGAAAAACCCGCCCCAGGAACTGCCGGCCATGCCGATGCGGTCTTTGTCGACCTCCGGGCGGGATTCGAGATACGAGACCGCTTTGAGCAGCGCGACCGCGCCATGGTAAATGGGAGCCTGCCGCGGATCGTCTCCGAGCGTCAGGCCGGAATTGATCGGGTAACTACCGGTCGAGCGATAGCCAGGCTGGGGAAAGTCGATGCACAGCACGGCATAACCCCGCCGCGCCCCCTGCGCGGTGTACGCGGGGCTGGCCTGGCCGAGGCCCCCCGGATTCCAGATGTATGCGGGTTGGCGCCGGGCTCCCCTGGGGTACGAAAAGAACGCGAAAATGTCGACGTCTTTATCGCCGTCGCGCTCGGAATGAAACCGCACTTCTTCGGTGACAACGCCGTCACTCTCTGTGGTCTTGAGCACGCGCGGGTTCAGCGGCGTGGCCAACAGCGCGGGAACATCGAAGACAGTGTCGTCCGCCGGCAGCCGCGCCAATGGAAGAGCGACAAGGACAATCGCAATGACGAACTGCGCACGTCCCGACTGGCGACGGCAAAGGGCGAGACGCAGCATATTCGTTGACCCCCGGCGATGATCCATGACACGCAGGGATGATATGGGAACGTTCCACGAACCCGATAGTCAAAGGCGTCCGATGGGAGCCTCGACGAGCCGGTGCTTTCGCTTGATCGCATTTAGGCACGACGATATATTCGCCTATGCGAATGAAGACCTTGGAATCCAGAGTGCGAGTCGAGCGGATGTTTCGGGCGCTGTCCGATCGGACGCGGTTGCGCATTCTGCATTTGCTTCAGCAGCGGGAGATCTGCGTCTGCGACCTTGTCGGCGTGTTGCGCGTGCCGCAGCCGACTGCTTCGCGGCATTTGGCGTATCTGCGGCGGGCGGGGCTGGTGATAGCTCGCAGGGAAGGGCAGTGGTGCTACTATCGGCTGGCCGAACCGACGAACGAATTCCACGAACGGGTGCTGGCGTGCCTCACGGCGTGTTCCGAAGTCGTGCCGCAACTGGGACGTGACGGCGAGCGACTTGAGCGGAACGGGTGTGGCGCTGAATCTTGTCCGACGTAGGATGGATTCCAAATCCGTCCGGGCGAACCCTGAAATGATTGTGCATCGGATCAACGGAGACATGCGGTTCGTCGAGCTTGAGTCTCGGCGGACTTGATAGAGGCAGGTGGGAGCCGGCTTCTCGTTTTGTCACTGGCGGATTTGGAATCCGCTCTACTGTTTGGGGGGACCGAAAATGAGACCCAGAATTGTTGTCCTCTGCACGGGGAATTCGTGTCGCAGCCAAATGGCGGAAGGTTTTCTGCGGCACTACGCCAGCGCGCGGTACGACGTCCAAAGCGCCGGGACATCCCCCAAGGGGGAAGTGCATCCGTTGGCGATTCAGGTGATGAGAGAATCCGGAATCGACATTTCACGGCAGCATCCGAAGCGGCTCGCGGATGTGCTCGGGGGAAAGCCGGTCCGGCACCTGATCATCGTCTGTGGCGAAGCCGAGATCAGTTGTCCGCGAAGCATTCCCGGCGTCACAGAGCGCGTCTTCTGGCCGTTCGACGATCCCGGGAGATTGGCAGGTTCTTCGGAGGAGAAGGTGGCCGAGTTCCGGCGCGTCCGGGACCAGATTCGGAGGCGCGTCGTTGAATGGCTGAAATGAAGAAGTACGCGGCCGAGGTGGTTGGGACTTTTGCGCTCGTGTTCGCCGGGACAGGGGCGATCGTCGTCAACGACGTCACAGGAGGGGCGGTCTCACACGTTGGCGTGGCGCTGACGTTCGGCCTCGTCGTGCTGGCGATGATCTATGCCGTCGGAGACGTCTCGGGGGCGCATCTCAATCCGGCCGTCACGCTGGGCTTCTTTGCGGCGCGGCGTCTTTCGGGAGGCTCGGTCGGGCCGTACATCGCGTGCCAGTTCGTCGGCGCACTTCTCGCCAGCCTGACGCTGCGGCTGCTCTTTCACGATCACCGTACTCTGGGAGGGACATTTCCGGCGGGGTCCGATCTGCAATCGTTCGTGCTGGAGATGATCCTGACGTTTCTCCTGATGTTCGTTGTTCTCAGTGTTTCGGCAGGCGCGAAGGAGAAGGGGATCAATGCCGGAATCGCCGTCGGCGCCGTCATCGCGCTCGAAGCGCTGTTTGCCGGTCCAATCTGCGGGGCGTCG
>JAGVKR010000822.1 GCA_020050375.1 Planctomycetales bacterium | reverse complement strand
GACGACCTGGCCATCGTCCGCTCGATGTGGACAACCGACAACAACCACGGCGCGCAGCTCCAGTTCCACACCGGCCGGCATGCGCTCGAAGGGCAGTTTCCCACCATCGGCTCGTGGATCCACTACGGCCTGGGGACTCTCAACGCCAACCTCCCGCAGTTTGTCGTCATGGGGACGCCGATCGCCGATTGTTGCGGCGGGGCGGGGGCCCACGGCTCGAACTACCTTGGCCCCGAGCACAACGGCGTCCAGCTTGTTGTCGACCCCAAGAACCCGCTCCCCTTTGCCGCGCCGGGTCCGGAAGTCTACCGCGAAGAACAACAGGGGGAATTCGGTCTGCTCGATCGCCTCAACCGGCTTTCGGCCATCGAATACCCCGACGATCAGGCGCTTCAGGCGCGGATCAAATCTTACGAGCTCGCCTTCCACATGCAGACGGCGATCCCCGACGTCGTCGACTTCGCGGCCGAAACCGAGGCGACCCAGCAGGCCTACGGCCTCAACCAGAAAGAAACGAAGCCCTTCGGCGAGCAGTGCCTTGCCGCGCGCAAGCTGGTCGAAAAGGGAGTGCGATTCGTGCAGATCTTCCACGGCTCCAACGGCGGAGCCGGCTCGTGGGACGCGCACGGCGCCCTTAAGAGCGGACACACGGCGTTGTGCAAGCAGGTCGACCAGCCGATCGGCGCGCTTATCAAAGATCTCAAGGCTCGGGGCCTGCTGGACGAAACAATGGTCGTCATCGGCACCGAGTTCGGGCGGACCCCCGGCGCGCAAGGTTCCGACGGACGCGACCATCATCCGTATGGCTTCTCGATCGTTCTGGCCGGCGGCGGAATCAAGGGCGGCATCGCCCACGGCGCCACCGACGAGCTCGGCTTCCACGCCGTCGCCAATCGACACTATGTCACCGACCTGCACGCGACCGTCCTTCACCAGTTGGGTCTCGACGCCCACCAGCTCGAAATCCCCGGCCGCAAACGGCTCGAAATCGACTTTGGTTCACCGATCACTGAAATCATCACGTAACATCGTCATTGTTTAGCCGAGAGGCACAGCCGGGCGCCTTGGGGAAAAGTGTCCGAGAACAGAACGACAGACCTGAATCGACCGCCATGCCAAAACCCGTTGAACTCAAGCCGCTCGATAACTACCGACTATTCGTCCGCTACGACGACGGTGTTGAAGGGATCGCCGACTTGTCGGAGCTCGCCGGCTCGGGCGTGTTCTCCCTTTGGAACGACTACGATGCTTTCCGCCAGGTGCGCATCGGCTCGATTGGCGAATTATCATGGAGCGAGGAGGTCGAAATGTGCCCGGACGCGCTCTATTTGATGATTACCGGAAAAGCTCCCGAGGAATTATTTCCGAAACTACGGGAATTGCGCCACTATGCCGGAGATTAGCCGGTTCTTCGGAATCCGCATCACGATGTATCCTGGCGATCATTCCCCGCCGCACTTTCACGCGAAGTATAGATCCTCTCCAATAAGGCAGATCAGGAGTCGCGGCGAATGGACCGTCAGCCACAGGAACAAACCCGTTCGAGCTTGCTCCCACGCCGCGCCTTCCTCGCCGACATCGGCATGGGGTTCACCGGGCTGGCATTGGGGGCGCTTCTCGCCCGCGACGCCGTCGTTCGGGCCAACGATCCGCAGCTTTGGCTGCCGCCCGACGGGCAGCCGCATCATCCGCCCAAAGCCAAAAGCGTCATCTGGATCTTCCTTGTCGGCGGGATGAGCCATATGGAGAGCTTCGATCCGAAGCCCGAGCTGACGAAGCACGCCGGCAAGACGATCGCCGAGTCGCCGTTCAAGGCGGTCCTCGATTCTCCGTATCTCAAAAAGAACCTGCGTGAATTCGTCGCCGGGAATCACAAAGTCCAGCCGACTCTCTTCCCCTTGCAGGTCGAATACAAAAAATACGGCCAGACCGGCGTCGAGATCAGCGACTGGTGGCAGCACACCGCCCAGTGCGCCGACGACTTCGCCGTCGTCCGCTCAATGTGGACGACCGACAACGACCACGGTGCGCAACTCCAGTTCCACACCGGCCGGCACGCGCTCGAAGGGCAGTTCCCCACGATCGGCTCTTGGATCCATTACGGCTTGGGCTCGCTCAACGACAATCTCCCCCAGTTCGCCGTCATGGGGACGCCGATTGCCGACTGCTGCGGCGGTGTCGGGGCCCACGGCGCCAACTATCTCGGCCCCGAGCACGCCGGCATCCAGCTCTCGACCGATCCCAAAAATCCGCTCCCCTTCGCCGGCCCCGGACCCGACGTCTACCGCGAAGAGCAAGCGGGGGAGTTCGGCCTGCTGAACCGACTCAATCGCCTCTCGTCGGTCGAGTACCCGGACGATCCGGCCCTCGCGGCCCGCATCAAGTCGTACGAGCTCGCCTTCCACATGCAGACGACCGTCCCCGACGTCGTCAACTGTGAGGTCGAATCGGAAGAGACCCGCAAGCAGTACGGTCTCGACGAAAAAGTCACCGAGCCGTTCGGCAGGCAGTGCCTGGTCGCCCGCCGGCTCGTCGAAAAGGGAGTCCGCTTTGTGCAGATTTTCCACGGCTCCAACGGCGGGGCCGGGGCATGGGACGCGCACAGCGGCCTCAAAAAAGGGCACAGCACTCTCTGCGGGCAGGTCGACAAACCGATCGCCGGCCTGATCAAAGACCTCAAGGCCCGCGGGCTCCTCGACGAGACGATCGTCGTCATCGGCACTGAGTTCGGCCGCACGCCGGGAGCCGAACGAGCCGACGGCCGCGATCATCACCCCTATGCCTTTTCGGTCGTCATGGCCGGCGGTGGAATCAAAGGCGGGGTTGTCCATGGCGCGACCGACGAAGTCGGGTTCCACGCCGTCGAAAACCGCCACTACGTCACCGACATCCACGCCACCGTTCTGCACCTGCTTGGTCTCGACGCGCACCGGCTCGAAATCCCCGGCCGCAAGCGTCTCGAGATCGACTATGGCAAACCGATTCGCGAGATCATTGCGTAGCGCCCCGGTGCGCCGGTACGGCGCGAGAGAATGGATTCAGGATTCGGCATTCAGGATTCAGGGGGGAATGCGCCGCGCGGCTCGCCAACCATGACGACATCGTCCACTCTTGATCAGATTCGATCTCGCATCCTCTCCGGGTATTCGCTCCTCTTTCTCAAAACGTTCGAAGAGGAGCGCTGGGAGATCTCGCTGAGCGAACTGGCCCTCGAGATGGAGCGCGGGCTGGTTGTCTGGTCGTCGACTGCCGGGGCGCTGCCGCCCCCCGATGCCGCCGGGAACGATTCAGCTGAGCCGCACGCCTTTCTCGATCAGGTCGATGCGTATCCCCCCGATCACCTGTTTCTCGTCAAGGATTTTCATCCGTATCTTTCTGACGCGCGCGTTCTTCGCAAGCTTCGCGATTTGACGCTAACCCTCGGGGCTCAGAACAAGACGCTGCTCTTCATCAGCCCTGTCGCCAAGATCCCGCTCGACCTGCAGAAAGTGGCGGTCGGCATCGACCTGCCACTCCCCGGTCTCGAAGAGTTGCGTGAAAAGCTGCGGGAAGCGGTCGCTCAAAACGCCGATTCTGCCGACGCGCCGATCGAGATCACCCCCCACGACGAAGAACGCCTGCTGAACGCCGTGCTCGGCCTGACGTCGCGCGAAGCCCGACAGGCGCT
>JAGVKR010000527.1 GCA_020050375.1 Planctomycetales bacterium | reverse complement strand
TGGCCTCTGCCGCGACCGAAACCAGACTCAACATTTCCTGATACGTGGCGATCAACTGCTCAGCCCCCTCGGCACTGGCAGCGAGGTTGCTGCGGCCCGGGTCGTCGACCCGCGCGGCATCAATGTCGTCCGGCAGAATCACCGTCCATTCAGTGGCCGCGACCGGCGCGCCGAAGTCGGGATCTTCGTTTTGCGATAGCACCTGCGGCGCAGGGAGATCGAGCTCGCTCCGCAGGACCTGAACTCCCCGGGGAAGCGGACGGGCGAGCTGGCCTTCGAAGATCAGCCTGACTTCGGCGGACAGATCTCCCAGCGCCGTTTTAGGGAGCGGGATCAGAATCACCTCGGAGTCGTTGGGGCGATCGGGACGGATCGGTCGGGCTGGCTGGTTGGCGACGAACAGCGACAGGATCCGCGACTTCGCCGGCAACCGGACGGCCAAAAACTGCCGCGACCGGTTGTTGATGCGATAGTCGGCCTGGGCTCGCCAACTGCCGTCGTGGGCGATGACCAGTGTCATTCTGGAAACATTCACCGACGCGGGCAGGGCCTTCAATGTCGAGGCCGACTGAACCTGCCAGCCGATCGCCGCCTGCGGGTTTTTCACCGCCAGGATTTCGGCAGCCCGATTGCTGATATCGGCGCCGACGAGGATCGACAGATCGTTGGCGGAAATCCGCTCGACCGCTCCGTCGGGCGCATCGCGGTCGAGCCGCTGCGGCGACTGATTCACCAGCAACACCTGCTGTTTTTGGTTGTCGAGTGGAGCAAAGCTCTTTCCATCGTCGGCGGTTACGACATGCTCGAAGGTCACCAGGGGGGCGGCGACACGGGCGTTTTCCGGGGGAGGAAACACGGCTTGAGCCGACAGCATGAGCACCTTTTCGCGCGGCTCTTCGAGCGTGACCGTCCACCGCAGGCGGTTCTGGTCGATCTTCTCGCTGCTCACCTGCCGGATCCGAACGCCGGGCAGCTTCCGGTCGATTTCGAGACGATCGGCGAGCCAGTCGGGAGTCGTGAAGACGAACGTATTTTCCCCGGCGAGCGCGATGTGCCAGCGGAGGTAAAGGGCGTACTGAACCGACGTGTCGCGGACCATGACGACCGACAACGCTTCGGCGCTCAGCCGGGAGGCGGCTCGATTCAAATCGAGCACGATCGGAGGGACGGTCGTGGCGCTCGACGTGAAGGCCAATTGCGCCGCCGCTTGACGTGCACCGCGAAGCTTGGCTGGAAGCTGCTGAGGGTCGATCGACTTCCAACCTTCGAGCCCTTCGAATGTCGCCGAGAAGCTGCGATCGAGCCAGACGGCGAGCGACGATCGCAAATCACCCAGGCCGAGCGGGTAGGGGACCGCCACGAGCGGCAGCAAATCGTCGGCCGCGCGGGGGAGAATGCCGTCGAGTATCAACTCGACGGAACCGGTGCGCGGGGCGGCCAGATCGACGTGCAGGACCGGCGGCTGACCTTCGGCCGGCGCCTCGACGAAGTAATCGGCGACCGCCGGAGACCTCAAGTCGTACAGCAAATAACCAACGGGAAGTTGAATCGCAATCTCCGAGCGGGGAGCACCGACGATCTGAACTTCGAGCCGCGACACCAGCCGCAGTTTGCGAACTCCCACGTGGCATGCGTGCTCGGCAATTCCCCTGGAGATCGGCCTTTGTCGGGCGACCTGCAGCGACAATTGAAACGGCCGCGTGGCGAAACGATAGGCGAGTTGCGGCACTGTCGATTGCGAGCCGGTCGCGCGCTGGGGACTCGCAGCGCTTTCGTTCGGGGATGCCGCGAACTGCGCGGCGTCGATTTGCGTCAGTCCTGCGGCGGCCCCCGCAGTCACCGAAAAATGACCGGCGGCGAAAACCCCGACCAGACCTGTTTCGCGAGTGATTCCCTGCGGCGCGAACTGCGGCACGGGAACCGCTTGCGGCTGGTCGGAGAAAGCCTGCGGCTGGAAGAGGTCGAATTCGAGCGCCGTCGTGTCGTTCACTGGCCGTCGCAGAAAGACCTTCACCGACCGCTGGTCCCCTTCGCCGGCCGCTTCCCAGCCGCCGAGATCGAGGCCCGAGATGCGGCGGACGAGCAGTCCTGCCGGGAGCGTGAAGTTGGCTTCCGACAGCGTTCCCTGCCGTACGATGTATTTCGCGTGCACCCTCACGCGCAAGCCATCGTCGTCGATCGTGAGCGCCGTGCGTGATTCGGCGTGGACGATTCCTTCGTTCGCTTCCTGTGTCTGGGGAGGGGCCCAAGATACGCCGATTTCTCCGCCACGGTCGACGGGGATCACGGCGATGGCCTTGTCTCCTTCGTGCAGGCGGCGAAACGCGCCGGAGGCGCCGGTCACCTTGAGGGTCTGATCGGTCGCCGGCAACGTGAACCGCAAGGCGCCGGTGGAAACCGGTCTCAACGGCAGGACGAATCTGCCGCTTGGCCCGGTCTGCTCGGCCGAAAGCGAGAATAGAACGTCGACAACGTGCGTTCCGATTTCCGGAAGAACGATCGCAATTTCAGGTCCGGCGTCACCCTCACGGCTCACGATCGGCGCCGGCTTGCCGTCGAGCGTCGCCGCACGGAGCGAGACCCCCCCCAGCGGCAAGGAAAGCGTGATCTGCTCGCGACGAAAACTGTGGACGGCGAACCGCCCGGTAACGGAGACGGATGGCTTCGTTCCCCCTGCCGCCGGCACGAATTCTGCCGCGTAAAGCGCTTCGGCGACGACCCCGTCGCGCGGCGCGCCCCGTTCGCCTTCGAGCTCGGGATGCGCGGCGCGCCACAACTCGAGGAACTGGTCGAACGGGAGCAGGATGCGATTGGATTCGAGCGGTTGGGCGGCGGTCGTGGGGAGGAGCAGTGTGCGGGGAGGGGGCGAGTTCGGAGTTCGGAGCTCGGAGTTCGGAATGGGGTCGGCGGAGGCCGGATAGGCGAAGGCAAGCTGGGATTCGGCGTTGCTCGAAGCGTAGAACGGACTGTTAGTCCGTTCGTGCGTCTTAACCGGCGAAGACGCCTTGTCCCCAGCGCGGGCTGGCGTCGCGGTGACAAGGACCAGTGTGCCGGCGACCAACAGCGTTGCTGTGGACGCGGTCGTCGGTCGCTGCGACCAGGGGCACGAGCCACGGCAACCGAGCAACGCCAATGTGCCCCACAACAGCGATCCCCAGATCGTTCCGAGGAACAGGCCATCGAGAGAGGGGAGCATTTCAAGCGGAACAATCGGGACGAGCGCCAGAGGGCCGATGAGGCCAATCACGGCCAACGTCGCCCGAATGCCGGGAGACCAGCGGCGGGCAATCCAGAATACGAGCAGCACGCCGGCCTGCCACGCCAAACTGGTGAGGGAAACGGTATGCCGGTCCTGCAATTCGATCGCCAGCACCGGCTCGACGTCCGACGTCGGCGCGCCGGCGTAATGAAATGTCGCCGTTCGGCTGTCGGGGCCAGGTTGCAGATCGATGGCGAGCGAGAGAAGTGCGCCGAGTTTTTCTCCCGCCATTCCCTTTGACTTACGGCCATCCTCCGGATCGGCTCGGGCGGGGCCATCTTTGGGTGCGAGATCAGGGCGTCGCTGGACGGCTGCCGCTTCCAGCTCATCCTGCTGCGGGAGGATCGTCGTCAGATACTGTCCTTCAAAGGTAGAATGCTTTCCAGCATTCGTCCCTCGCTGAGCCAGAGGGGTGTCGAGTGACTCTTCCATCGGCTCCTCAACTGCTGCATTCTGGTCTGAAAGTGCATTTCTCACAATTTTGAGCGAGGACTTCGGACCAGTAGCGCTGGGGCGAGATACTGGTTCATCGGTCACATCGGTCCCACCACCAACTCCACCCATGATCGCCGGCGCGTCGGCTTCGGACATTGCCAATCCGTATTGCTTGAGGTTGCTCTGGACCTGGGAGCGGCGCGCCGCTTCGCGTGCTGATTGCGTTGCTGGCAAGATCAGAGTCGACAGGACCAGTAGAGCTCCGCCGACAGCAATCGTCACAGCCAACCCCGACGAGCCGCGCCGACGGAACGACAGCCACAGTGCGCCGATGACTACAATCGCCACCGCCGCGGCCAACCCTTTGAGCGCCAAATCCTGCGCGCCACCGAGTCGCAGGCTCTCCTGAAGCCAGCCGAGCAGGCTCGATCGGGCCGGCACTTCGACCGGTTCGAACTGTCCGGTGCTCAATGCGATCTCGGTCCGTTCAGGATGGAAGAGGATCCAGTCGCGTTCCAGAATCTCCAGCGGCTGCGTCTCTCCCTGACCGCTGACGACCGACAGGCGGGGAGCCGTCTGCCGCAGGGCGCCTGTGTTTTGCAGTCGACCTGCCGATGTGCGGTAGAACAGCTTCAGATTTCGGACGGCCGTTGGCTGCGCGACCGGCGGGAGGGGGACGAGATACCCTTGGAGCGCTCCTTCGGGGGCGGGGGGAGCGCGGGCTTCCATCGGCTGTCCGTCGATCAGCGTCGCCCATAGTCCCGCCTCGGACGGTAATTCGAAACGCAGGCTTTGAACGCCGGTTGCGCGCAGGTGGAATTCCGCCTGGTGCTGCAGTTCGCCCGTTTGGCTGACGACGGTCGTCAGGATCGCCTTGTCGCAGATCGCGGTGGGAACCGACTGCCGCTCGAACCGTGTTTCCGATGCGACGATCCGATAGCGGGCGCGAACCGCCTGGTAGGCGGCGACGATGCGATCCTGCGGAAGGTAGCCTGTCGGGGCTGAGACGTCGGCGGGGTCGAACTCCACCAGCGGTTGTCCTGTGGCCTCGACCGCTGTCAGTTTCAATTGCTGATCGGGGCCGGCTTCGACGGCGATCTGCCCGCTCTGTCGTTCGGCCCCCACGATCCGCAGCGCAGGAAGCGAAAACTCTTTCGCGTCGGCAGCGCGCGGCGTTTGTAGATCGACAGCGAGCCAGAGCAGGCCGAAGACGCGCTGATCGAAGCGCAGCGTCCAGATCCGTTCGCCGCCGGCGGGGGGAGCCGACGTCTGCTCGATGATTTCCGGCGACGATGTTTCATCACGATTCGACTGTTCGACCAGACGAAAGCGGAGATCGGCGCCGGTCGCTTCCGGCAAGGCGATTTCGAGCTTTTGCAGACCCCCTCCCTGGACGGCAAGCCGTGCTTCGAGATGGGAAACCTGTGTTTCGCGGTCGAGGCGGTGGAACGCCAGCGTTTGCGCCGCCAGCCGGAGTGATCGCCGTGTCACACGGAGTTTTCCCTGAAAGCGCGTGTCCTGATATTCGTAAACGAGGCGCGGGGCGCGGGCCAGTCGCTGCTCGACGTCCGAGAGACGCACGGGATCGAGTCCGGTCATCTCCTCGATCGTCAGCTCCAAGTCGTCCTCGGCAGCGATCATGTAGCGGCCGTCGGTCACTCCCACTTGCGGCAGGTAAACTTCGGGCAACGGCAGCTCCAGGGGCTCATTTCCGATCGGCCAATTGTCGCCGGGAATGCGGCGGGCGATGAGCGTCAGCGCGACTTTGCCATCGAGCGGAACGGGAGGCTGAAACGAGACCTGGATCTGATTGCTGCCGGCGTCGACTGGCACGACGCGCCAGCGGGCCGGTTGATCGCCGATCAGCACGTCCACCACGCTCCAGTCGACGGGGAGCGACAAATCGAGATCGAACAGCGGCGCGAACCGGCTTTGCACGGCGATGCTCGACCGCAATCCCAGCTCGCGCGAGTCGACGTCGACACGGGTGGCGATCGTCGCCTGCAATTCGCGCGAACGCGGTCGCGTCACGAACTGCAACGAGAAATTCTCGCTCCACGCGGCGTAGTGCAGGGGGGGGGCTCCTTCGCCTTGTGCCACTTTGTCGGCGGGCGCCGCATCGGCGGGAGCGGCTTCTTCGGCAGTGATTCGTCGCACGCCGGTGGCTGTGAGCGGCTGCAATCGCAATCCTGCCGATGGCCAGACGACCACTTGGACGAGGTGCGATGCGGCTCCGGTCAGGCCCAGCGTCGGGACGCTCCACGCCTCGCCGAGACCCCCAGTGCTCACGCCCTGAAAGACGACAGTGCGGGTGTCGGCCACCGGTTGGCGATAGACGAGATTCAACGCCGTCGTTCCCTCGGACGGACCGGCGGCAATCTCCCAGCGTTCCAATCCCGTCGACTCGATCGATACGATGTCGAGCGATTTGGGGATGACGAACTGCAGCGCATCGATCGGCTTGCCGAAGACGTTGAGCGTCGAGGCGGCACGCCACGTTCGCTCTTCGGCGGCGACGCTCAGGCCGATCGCGGTCGAGGCAAAAACCAAGGACGCCGACTGCTGCTGGGCCTGCCGACCGGCGAGGCGCAGGTTCAGCTCGCTTCGACCGCCAACAGGCAGCACGTAGCTGGCGGGCTGATCGACGGGCGCGGGACGTTCGAGGGGAGTTTCGTCGGCGTGCAGGAACTGGCCGGCGGGGAGCGATATCCGGAGAGTGGCGGTCGGGATCGGGGCCAGTCCAAACGCCGCGACCCGGTCGCTCCCCAGACTGGCCAGGCTCGTCGAAAGCTTGAGCGACAAGGTGTGGCGGCCGGCCTGCGCCGAAAAGAGAACGAGCGCCCGTTCAGCCCCGTCGCGCCCCAGTTGGGCCGGTTTGTCATCGAGCGCCGCCCGTTCGATGGCAACATTGCGGAAGGGGAGCTTCAGTGTCTGCCAGCCCGGTTTCAACTGCGTGAAGTCGATGATCGCCGTCAGCGCCAACTGATCGTCGATAATTTCAGCCGAATACTCGGCCTTTGCGGCGACAATCGGATGCGTCGTCGGGGGATAGGCCTCCAACTGCTTCTGCGCGAGAGCGGACAGTTTCGAATATTCGTCGCGGGAGAGGATCACCCCCTGTTTGTCGCGAGCCATGACCTGGTCGAGCTCTTCGAGCGGCACATACACCCGCCGCCCGGTCGGTTCCGCGGCCACGGTTCCCGCCGGCTGGGCGCTGGCAGGTGAGGCGACCCATAGAATTCCGATCAGCAAGAGCCCCGAGTTCAGGCGACGCGTCATACACATTCCCTAAGTGAGGTTGGAGCGCAAGTCTCGATCCTTGAGACGATTGACAACCCCCGCATGTTAGCAAAAACATCGAAACGGGTGGTAATCCGGGTGGGATGCGAAGTCTTTGCGGGGATGCGACTGCCGACGGGATCACGGCTTTTTGTGATTTCTGTTTTTTGAATTTCCTTAGACATTTGGATTTCGGATTTCCCGTGAGGGCCGGGAGAGGCATCATTCTCGAGATCGAGAGTGGCGAAACCCGAAAATCAAATGTCGTAACTCTTCAGCCGTATGCAGTTGATCTTTGCTGATTTTTGGTTTTCGGGTACTTCTGGCCATCCCGAATGGCAAGGAGGCCCGAGTGATTGCG
>JAGVKR010000462.1 GCA_020050375.1 Planctomycetales bacterium | reverse complement strand
GCGGCCTGGCGGCGGCAACCGGCCGAATCCGACTCCTGGCTGGAAGCGGCAGCCGGCAAGGCCGTCATCCGCTCCGATCGAGCCGTCCAGTTGGCCTATCTGCTTTTAGCCGGTGCTCCCGCGGCCGTTCGCTGTCTTTGCGGACGTGAATTCACCAAAGCATGAATCAGAACTGTCCGTTCCGAACGCGCTGAGAGACCGATCATGCCCCCTCCGTCATTCGAATCCAAGCAATCCCCCGTTGTGACGCAGCGATCGACCGCAACGGACGAATGTTCCGCAGAACGAACACCCGCCCGCCTCAAGCGCCGCGACCTGTTGCTCGGGGCGACAGCCCTGTTGGGACTGGCCGGGGGTGGGAGGGCTCTTTGGGACGACACCGAGCATCTCTGTCGTGCGCAGGTCGTCGTTGCCAAGGCGGTGGCCTACGACGCAACGCTCGTCGACGTGATCGAACGCGGCCTGGCGGAGCTGGGAATCGTTCGCGATCGTCTCCGCGGCAAATCGGTGTTGCTCAAACCCAATCTCGTCGAGCCGGCCGCCGAAGCGCCTCACATCAACACGCATCCGGCGTTCGTCCGGGCCGTGATCGAGGTTTTTCGCAAGCTCGACGCTCGGGAGGTCTTCGTCGCCGAAGGCCAGGGGCACTGCCGCGACACATATTATGTTCTCGAGCAATCCGGTTTCGAGCCGATGCTCGACGAAGCAGAGACCTCCTTCGTCGACCTGAATCACGACGAAGTCTATGCCGTCGACAATCGGTCAAAATTCACGAGGATGACGCGGCTCCACTTGCCTCAGTCGCTCCGCCGCGCCGACATGATCGTATCGCTTCCCAAGATGAAGACGCACCATTGGGCCGGCGCGACGCTGTCGATGAAGAACCTGTTCGGCGTCATGCCGGGGATTTGCTACGGCTGGCCCAAGAATGTTCTGCACCATGCCGGAATCGTCCCGTCGATTCTCGACATCAACGCCGCCGTCCAGCCGCACCTGGCGATCGTCGACGGCGTCATCGGCATGGAAGGGGATGGCCCGATCATGGGAACCCCCAGGGCCGCGCACGTCGTCGTGATAGGAACAAATCTTCCCGCCGTCGATGCCACGACAGCCCGCCTGATGGGCTTCGACCCGTACCGAATCGAGTTCTTGAAACACGCCTCAGGCCGGCTGGGGCCGATCCAGGAGCGTCATATCGAACAGCGCGGCGAACCAATTGCAGAGGTCGCGCAGCGATTCATGCTCCCCGATCATCCGCATTTCAATCAGTTCCGCGCCGCATGAAACGTCGCCTCAGCGAGCGGGGGGCTGAATGCCCCCTCCCGCTTCTTTGCCGGAGCATCGCGCCAACCGATGCTATTCAAGCGAAAGGTATGACGGGCTAAAATTGCGTCTTTTGTCCATTCCCCCCGTCGCAGGGTCGGATGGACGGGAGGCCCGGCGAGTCATTCAAGAACAGGCTCGTGCAATGGTCGACGGGTTTCCATTCGTTAGAACATCGGGCACAGCGCGCGTCGCGCCAAGCCTCTGCCGCGCTTCGACAAGCAGACGAATCCACGGACCGATATAGGCTCCGTGATCACGATACGTTCGGCCGCTGATCAGATTGCCGTCGATAACGCACGGTGCATCGACGTAGATTCCGCCGCAAACCTCGAGATCGAAGCGGCATTTCGCCACCGTCGCCATTCGCCGGCCATGGACCCGGTCGGCCCGCGCCGGGATCTCGACACCGTGACAGACGCATCCGATCGGTTTGTTCTCGTCAAAGAAGTGCTGCGCGATGCGGATCAGGTGTGGATCGTCGCGAAGATACTCCGGGGCGCGGCCACCGCTGAAAAAAATGCCGAGATACTCGTCACAATTGATTTCTTGAAACGCGATGTCGGCTTGGATCTTGTAGCCTTCCCACTCTTTCGTGATCGTCCAGCCAGGCCGAACCTCGTGCAGCACCATTTGATACTGGCGACGTTCCGGGGCCGCAACGACCGGTTCGAAACCCTCTTCCTGCAAGCGGTAGTACGGGTAAAGCGTGTCGACCGTTTCAGACGCATCCCCAACGACAATCAGGACCTTGGCCATGGATTCTTTCCAAAACTGGGTTTCCGCTGGTCCTCGCGCAAGGACTGGTTACGAACAAATGACAGTCGAAGTCGTGCGGCACTCACGCCTGTATTCCCAAAAATGCTCCGCGAACTTACCGCCTCGCGCTGCCGCCATGAACAGTTTAACAGGCGTTCGGCGTCGTGGTCATTCATCATTTGCGTAGTGGTTTTATGGATTTTTGTCAGCCATTGAGACTGCAACAATTTCAATAATGAGGTAGAAATGAGTCACCATGAAGCGCGTGCCCCACGTCGCCCTGTTGATTGAAACATCGCGTTCCTACGGGCGCGGTTTGTTGCGCGGAGTGCGTCAATATGTCACGCAACACGGCCCATGGTCGGTCTTTATCGAATTGCGTTCTCTCGATTCGAAGCCCCCGCCGTGGCTGAGGCGCTGGAAAGGAGACGGGATCCTGACTCGCAGCGGCAGCCAGGAGATGGCCAACGCGGTGATTCAGGCCGGCGTGCCGGCGGTCGAATTGCGGGCGACGCGGCTGCGACATCCGTTCCCGTTCGTGGGAGTCGACAATCATGCCTTGGGCCGTAAGGTTGCCGAACACCTGCTGGAACGCGGGTTCCGTCACTTCGGCGTCTACGATCTCGATACCGAGGATTATTTCAAGCAGCGGCGCGACAACTTCATTCAAACCATCTGCGAGGCCGGTTACGAAGTCAGCCATCACGGCGCTCAGGGGCGCACTGAGCGGCCGGCTCAATGGGAACGTCAGCAGGATGACCTCGCCCGTTGGCTCACGCGACTCCCGAAGCCGGTTGGTCTGATGGCATGCACTGACCAAATGGGCTTCTGGCTGCTCGACGCCTGTAGTCGGGCGGGTGTTACCGTTCCCGAAGAAGCGGCGATCGTCGGCGTCGAGAATGACGAGACGCTGTGCAACATGGCGCTCCCTCCGTTGTCGAGTGTGCCATTCAACGCCGAACGGATCGGATACGAGGCCGCCGCCCTGCTGGACCGCATGATGGCGGGAAAGGCCCCTCCCACCAAGCCGATCTTCATCGAGCCGCTGGAGATTGTCACCCGACAGTCGTCGGATATTGTGGCGATCGAGGACGAAGAGATCGCCACAGCGGTACGATTCATTCGGCAGCATGGGTGTGAAGGGATCACCGTCCGCGACATTCTCAAGGCGGTGCCCATTTCCCGCAGCTCGCTCGAACGGCGAATGCGAATGATTCTCGGGCGATCGCCGAAAGCCGAAATCGCCCGAATTCAAATCAATCGCGTCAAGACGCTGCTTGCCGAAAGCGATCTGTCGATGTCCGAAATCGCGGAGCGCGCCGGGTTCACCTATCCTCAGTACATGTGCGGTCTGTTTCGCCGCAAGTTCGGGAAAACGCCGGGCGATTATCGTCGGCAAGCCCGAACCAGGTAGCTCTTTTGCACGGCGCATCGTTTGAATTTTCGGGCGAATCCTGCATTCGACGTCGCGGAAATGCTATCACTCCAGCGAAAGCCCGCATGCCTGCAGCAGTGTGGTCTGAACCGTCAGGTCGTGAGCGTAGGGGAAATCGGACGGCTTCTCGCCACGAATGATGCGGGCCATGTCGGCGGCATCGCCCACATATCGCGTGTATTTCAGGAACGAGACGTCCTGGGATCCCTTTCGGTACTCGCCGCGAGCGGTCGACAAAGCGACCCGGGCCGATGGATTGTCGAGGGGCTGGATGTGGAAGGTTCCCTCGGTGCCGCAGACGACGAGGTGGCGGCGCTCGAACCCCTCGACCTCCATCGCGCTCGACTTCACGGTGGCAACGGCGCGCGGGTACTCGAACACCGCCAGCATGTTGTCCTCGAGTTGGTCGTCGATTCTCGCCGCATGTTGCCGGAACGGAGTGACCTTCGTCGGCTTCCCCAGCACGCCCACCACCAGATCGGTGATGTGACCGCCCAGTTCGAACAGGACTCCGCCGCGGTACTCGGCCAGTCCGCGCCGCTCGACCGGATCGATGACCTTGCTCATCACGGCATGCACTTCGAACACGTCCCCCAGCCAGCCTTGTTTCAGAAACTCGCGGAGCAGCACCACGGCCGGGTTGTAGCGATACATATAGCCCATCTGGATCAACAGCCTTTTCTTCGCCGCGGCGCCGAGAATTCGAGTGAACTGCGGCAGCGACTCGCCGGCCGGCTTGTCGAGATGGATGTGTTTGCCGGCGGCGACGCATTGTTCCGCCATGTTGAGCAGATCGCGGACGCGCGTCTCGATCAGAACCGCCTGCAACCCCGGCACATTGAGCAGTTGCCCCAGCGTCATCCATGGAAGCCCTTGAAAGACCTCCTGTGATTCGACCTGATTGCGCAAATCGACGTCCGGCTCGACGATACCCACCACTTCATAATCGGCCGAGGCGCGATAGACCGCCAGCTTGCTCGCGTGCGCGTGGGCGACTCCGATCTGCCCGATCTTGATCCGCGGTTTGCCTGCGCCGTTCGCAGGGACCGCCCCCGGCGCCATGCCGCAAAGCAGGGGCGAGGCGATCGCTCCGCCGAGAATCCGCAGAGCTTCGCGCCGGTTCGACCTGTTCATGATGTTTTTTTCGAAATGGACCGTGGACGGCAATTCATCAGTTCTATCCTTCCCGCCGACCGGGCCCCTTACGCCCGCACGGCTCCCGCCCGGCCGTTCTCGACAACGAACGAGGCCCGAGTCACGCACGGGGCCCCCGGTCGCGAAATGTACGGCACCGTGCGATAATCGGATCGCCATTCGTCGGCCGTCAACTGGCAGCGGACATAGCCCCGTTCTTCGTTGAAGAATTTCACGAACGGGTTTTTTGAGTGAATGGCTTTCGCCATTTCCAAAGATTCGCCGCCGTCGCCCCTGGTGGCGATCGAGGTGCCGACGAATTCGGTCGCGATCGTCGGCGAATCCGGCCGATCGAAATCGACCTTCAGGTCGTTCACCCAGTTGACGTGGACGTCCCCCGTCAACACGACGGGATTGGCGACACGGTGATCGGACAGAAACTGGAGCAACCGCGTGCGCGGCACATCATAGCCGCCCCATTTGTCCATGCAGTTGGTGACGTCGCCGTCGTGGTGCGGTTTGTTGACGAAATCCACACGGGCCATCACGACCTGCTGGGCAAGCACATTCCAGCGGGCCTGGCTCGCACTGAGCCCCGCGCACAGCCACTTCTCCTGGGCATCTCCCAGCATGGTCGCTTGCGGATTGAAGACACCCTCACAGGAGGGCTCGTATTTGCCGCCGCAGGGCTGGTCGCTGCGGTATTGCCGGGTGTCGAGAACGGAGAACTCGGCCATCCGTCCAAAAGGAACGCGGCGGTAGAGCATCATGTCGGGGCCCCTGGGCAGCGTCGCGCGGCGCAGGGGCATGTGTTCGTAGTACGCCTTGTAGGCGTTGGCTCGCCGCTTCAAGAACTCACCAGGGGCGACATCTTTGTCGGCGGAGACGGCGCCGGCGTAGTCATTGCTGAATTCATGATCGTCCCAGGTGACGATCCACGGGAAGGCCTCGTGCACCGCCTGCAAACGAGCATCCCGGTGATAGAACGCATAGCGGCCTCGATAATCTTCGAGTGTCGTGCAAACTCCGCCGACGAACTGCCGTTGCCGTGTGTCGCCGCTTGCCGGAGCGTTTTCGTAGATGTAATCTCCGAGAAACACCACCGCATGCAGATCGTCCTTGACCATGTGTTCGTACGCGGTGTAGTGGCCGTCTTCGTATTTCTGGCAGGAGGCGAAGGCGAAGCGAAACTTGTCCGGCATGGCGTCCGCCGCAGGAGCGGTGCGCGTGCGCCCGATCGGGCTGGTGTCCATCCCCACCTTGAATTGATACCAGTAGGTCCGATCCGGATCGAGTCCTTCGACTTCCACATGCACGGAATGAGCCCAATCGGCCGCCGCGGTCGCAGTCCCCTTGCGGATGATGCGCTTCATGCCTTCATCGGCGGCCACCTGCCAGTCGACGCGAATGTCTTCGGGAGGCAATCCCCCGCCGCCAAGCGGATCAGGGCAGAGTCGAGTCCAGAGAACCACGCCGTCGGGAGCCGGATCGCCCGAGGCGATGCCGAGTTGGAAGGGATCGCCCGGCATCCGCACCCGTCGATCGGCCGCCTCTCCGAGCCTCAAATCCAGAAACGGCCAGAGAACCGCCGACGACGCGGAGGCGAGGAACTGCCGACGGTTGGAGCCGAACGAGACAAACGCGACTTCTCTGCTCATCAGTATTTCCTCTGGTCAATCAGCGCCGTGCCTTCCGAAGCCGGCCCCCCGGCGATCCGAAGGGGTTGGCGCCACGCAAGCTGCCAGTCAATGGCAGGTGCCATGACTCCACCTGAGCCATGGCGCGTCTGCCGTTTGCATTTCAACCGGGTGGAATCGAATGCCACCCGGACGTCACTGTCAGCCCAATCACTTAGAACTCGAAATCGT
>JAGVKR010000692.1 GCA_020050375.1 Planctomycetales bacterium | reverse complement strand
CTGATCGCCCAGGCGATCCATCGGAATGCCCAGTTGCATGTCGCGCTGCAAGTCGCCGCCGGCGCCGGGGACGAACGGAGCGAAGGCGCTCCCCAGACTGCCGGGCGATTCGAAGTTGCCGAATTGCTTCTGTGCCGGCTGCGCCTTCGGCTCGATCGCCTGCGGGAAGAGGGCCGCGTTGCTCGGGATGCCGGTGAGCGGGTGATTGGAGCCGACGACGCGCGAATAGAGCGTGCCGAGGTTGGCCCCGCCCGTGTCGCGGCCGACGACCGGCTTGATGTCGTGGTTTCCGTCGCCGGTTGTGAACGAGCGGACGATCGAAATCTGATCGGCCCGCTGCGCGAGCTGCGGAAACGTCCCACCGAACGTGACGCCGGGGATCTTCGTCGCCAGCTCGCCCGTCGCGCTGCGGATCCCGGCGGGTGCGGTCATCTTCGGATCGAACGTCTCGATCTGACTGGGACCACCATGCAGGAAGAGAAAGATGACCGACTTGCCGGTGACGAGGCGGCTGCTCGCCCCCAGGGCCTGCGTTCCCAGGAGCGAAGGCAGCGTCATCCCCCCCAGCCCAAGGCTGCCGACGCGCAGAAATTCACGACGGCCAAAGCGGCGACGGGCGTCGTGGAAGCTGAGCATGGGGGGGATTCCGGGACCGGCGGAAAGCGTTGGCGTATTCTTTATATCAAGGAGATTAGATGCGTTCAATCGGGGTTTGAGGTTGGGTCGTCATTCACATGAATCGACGAAAGCCCATCTGGAAATTTCATGCTGGCTGTACCCAGGGTTTGCGAACGCATCTGCTACCAGATTGGATGCAATAGCCAAGTCGGATGCTGGAAAAACGTCGCGTCACAAACGTCATCCACGGTGCGGTTTGCAACTCGATGCAACGTGGATGTTGCGTATCGAAATCGGCAGGCCGCGTTGCCTGGCCGGCGCATCCGTTTCCGACGTTGCGGGACTTCGACGATTTCCAGAAACGAATGAAGCATCCGCCCCTCCATTATACCCGACGATCGATCCCGGCCGGTCGCCCGAGTGCGCCGATCTGGAAATGTGGAGCGGGATTTTTGAGATCATGGACCAATGGGGCGCCACGGCCAGCGACCGACAGGGAGTCGGCCGTGTGAACGGTGCGTCGACAATCTAAGTCCCGAGACGCTCGCACGGAACAGCCATCTTCCGGCGCCCCCCTTTCGCTACGGTACACTAACGGGATGGCGATGACGTCACTCCCGCTACGGATCCGACGCGACGTCTCGCGGCGCCAGGCAGAAATCGAGGACGACGGAGAGGTCGTCCGATGGCGGGATCAGCTCGGGCTGGCGGGCGGTTTTGCGGAGGTGGTCGGCGAGTTGTCGCGTGAAGTCGGCGATCTGCGCCGCGTGCTCGGGGCGGCCGGCGAGATTCGTCAGCTCGCGCGGGTCGGCCTGGAGATCGTAAAGGCGGATTGTTCGTCCCGGCAGAGGAAGCCCGGTCTTGTAGCCGTCGTCTCTTTCGCGCTTTCCGGTGCCGTAGATGAACTTCCAGCGGTCGGTGCGGATCGCCGCTTCTTCGTTCTCGGAATACTCGACGAACACGGCGTCGCGGTGCGTCCGCAATTTGCCGGACGTCAGCCCGGCGAGCGAGCGCCCCTGGATCGATTCGGGAATGGCCACGCCGCACGCATCGAGAATCGTGGGGGCGATGTCGATAAACTCGACGAGCGCCGCGCTCTGCTGTTCGCGCTCGATTCGCCCCGGCTGGCACATCAGTAGCGGGGCCCGGATCGCTTCTTCGAAACAGCAATGCTTCTCGAAGCGGCCGTGGTGACCGAGGAGATAGCCGTGATCGCCGGTGAAGACGATGAGCGTGTTGTCGGCCAGCCCGGAGCGGTCGAGCGCATCGAGGACGGCTCCCACGTTGCTGTCGACAAACTCGACCGACGTGTGATACGCCGCGGCGATCCCCTGCTTCTCGCAGTCGTTCAAGCCGCGGAAGATGGCGGGAATCTGGGCGTCGTCGTCCGGCCCGACAGCCGGGACGGAGAATTCTGCGGGTCGATGCCGGCCGGCGAATTCCACCGGGAAATGAAACGGCGAATGGGGCTCTTCGAAGCTGACCATCAGCAGGAACGGCGGCCGTGAGGCTTGAGACTTGGGGCTTGAGGCTTGAGGGGTTGGATCGCTGCCGCGATCGACAAGATATTTAGCGGCTTGCTCGGCGAACCAGGTACCGCGCATGTCGGCGGCGACGGCCCCAAAAGGGAGGACGGCGCTGTTGAGCCAGACGGCGGCCGGATTGCGAAAAGGATGCCAGGGGGGGAGCACGGCAACACCTTCCGGCAAAGGTCGGGCTCCGCGCTCTTTGATCATCCGCTGGAAGTCCGGACTGTCGAGCCGCAGATCGAAGCCGTGCCGGAGCGAGCTGTTGAAGTGCATCTTGCCGATGGCAGCGGTTTCGTAACCGGTGGCTTTCAGCAATTCGGCGAGCGTCGTCTCGTTTTCGGGGAGGGCCGTTTTGAGTTGCGTCACGCCGATCGTGCGCGGATAGCGCCCGGTGATGAACGACTGCCGCGAGGCGGTGCAGACGGGCGAGTTGCAGAATGCCCGATCGAAGCGCATCCCCCGCGCGGCGAGCCGGTCGATGTTGGGAGTCCGGGCCTGCTTTCCGCCGTACGTGCCGCACGCGTAGGCCGCCAGGTCGTCGGCGCAGATCCAGAGCACGTTCGGGCGCACGGTGTCGACGGCGCTGGCGCTTTGAGACGCGCAGAGACCGGCCGCGGCGAAGACGAGGCAGACTGCGAACCGAATGAATGGATATCGGATTGAACGCAACGAATCCTCCACGCGCTCACAAGGCAACTGCGACCATATGCAGGAGTGGTTTAAACGAAGACGAGTGTCGATCGTGTTTTTCGTGGTTGAAGGTTCTTCCTTTAACTCTAGAAGAACGGATTTAACCACGAAAGACACGAATTACCCAGCGCGGCCTCGCTTGGCTCAGCCGTAACCGAGAAACGACTCAGGACCACGGAAGACACCGAAAACACGGAAAAAGATGGCGGACGACCGAGCAGATCTCTCCGTCATCGTCGCGGAATTCTTCCGTGTCTTCGGTGTCTTCCGTGGTCATTGCCTTATGTCGATCAAAATCATCGCGCGCCGCGCCTGTTCATTCCCTGACCAGCTTGAGGACGCGGTTGTTGTACGTGTCGGCGATGTACAGCGTGCCGTCGGGATGGACGTAGACGCCGTGCGGGAAGTTCAGCTCGGTCTGGTCGGGACGACCGCCGATCGCCGAGCCCTTCTTGCCCGTGCCGGCGATGCGTTCGATCTTGCCCGATTTGGGAATGTAGCGGCGGATGAGATGATTGTCGGTGTCGGCGATGATGACGGTGCCGTCACGATCGAGGCACAGATGCTTGGGCCCGCGGATTGTCGCCTGGAGCGCCTCGCCGCCGTCACCGGTTCCGCCGGCGGTCCCCGTGCCGACGACGGTGCGAATCCGCCCGG
>JAGVKR010000816.1 GCA_020050375.1 Planctomycetales bacterium | reverse complement strand
GTCATCGACAAATTCGAGTTGCGCAAGGTGAATACGAAGCTCTTCGAATGCGTCCGCATTTTCCATCCCGGTGAGACCGAGTTCCACGAGGGAGATATCGTTCCGCTGGCGACGTTCGACGAGGTCAACGCTCAGGTCGAAGCGGCGGGTGCCAAGGCGGCCAAGCAGTCCAAGCCCAAGCCCGCCTCGGCCAGCCCGCAGCTTCTGGGAATCACCAAAGCGGCCGTGCAGAGCGAAAGCTTCATCTCGGCCGCCAGCTTCCAGGAAACGACCAAGGTCCTCACCGAAGCAGCCCTTGCCGGCAAGATCGACGAGCTGGTGGGGCTCAAGGAAAACGTGATTCTTGGCCACCTGATCCCGGCCGGCACCGGCTTCCACACCCACCAGGATTCCGAAGTTCGCATCAGCCCCGAAGCGCTCGAAGAATTCAACATGGAGCGCGACCGGATCCGCGCCGCACGGTTTGCCATGTTGCAGGAACCGCACCCGCCTGCGGCCCGTCCCGCCGGAACCGACGGAGACGGCGTGAAGAAATCTTCGGTGCTCGATCTGACTCCGGATGAATAGGAGCGAAATTGACTTTGAATGGGATTGTTGCGTTGATATCCCACGGAGGTTGAGGCCCTGCCTGTCATCCGAAGTCATGCGAGCGACGGGAAGTTCAACAGATCCGTTGAGCTTCCCTATAATCTGCGCTGCGACGACTTTCGAATGGCGATGGAAGACGTCTACGACTTTTTCTTTGACGTCAACCGACTCTTGGAATCCAAGGGGCTCGAACGGCTTGATGACTTGCTGCGTCCCGCGATCATGTCCGGATTATTGTCCGATATGATCACTGCGAGCCTGGCAAAGCACTCGCGGTCGCTGACAGAAAATCGCTATTTCAACGGTCATCCGGACTTGATTGTCAAAGGCATCTACCCTCACAACAGGGTCGCCGCCGGTCAAGAAGGCGTCGAAATCAAAACGACGCGGAAAACCGGCGGCGCGGTTGACATGCACGGCGCCCGAAAGCAATGGCTGTGCGTTTTTGTTTATGCCGTTGATTCGGAGACCGAGCCGACTACCGCCAGGCAGCCGATGAAATTCCAGGAGGTTTATCTCGGGCAAGTCGAACTCAATGATTTTCGTCGCAACAACCGCGGTGAATTGGGAACACGAACTGCGACGCTCCATGCAGCAGGGCTTGCGCGATTTCGCAAGAACTGGGTCTATCTGCTCGATGAGTTGGGCTGAAAATTCGCCAGCAATGGGATCGCGCCTTCGGCCATGTCAACATAGTGCTCGTCAATCTCGACCCCGATGCTCTCGTACCCGGCATGCTCGCACGCAGCCAGGGTCGATCCGGCGCCGGCAAATGGGTCCAGAACGATCCCCTCGCACAGTGGCAACGCCGCGTGAACGATCTGGCGCAGAAACGCCTGTGGCTTCAGGCTGGGATGCGGCGCGAGTCGACGTTCGCAATGGTGAGTCGGCCGGGATTGGATGACGTCGCAAAATGGCTTGTCGCTCGACGGCCGTCGTAGCGCGCCGGTTTTCCAGCGCCGTAGATTGTCCTGCACGCGCCCCTCGATCGGCTCGCGAAACAACAGCCACGGTTCCCATTGCGAGCGCGGCATCACGCTCACATCGGGAAACTGCTCATGGGCGTTCTTCGGGCGGTCGCCGCCGCGAAGCGTCATCACCAGACGGATGATCTCGCCGCGCCGTTCGAGCCCGGCTTCCACCAAAGCGGCGGCCATGGCATAGGAGACCAGCGGGTTCGATGCAACGAAAACATGGGCGCCGGGCACGAGAACGCGCCGGAGCACCCGCGCCCAGGCGTAAAAGAAACGTCCCAGATCACGAATGTCCTGTGGGCTGAGAGTCGTGAAACGCGGAACCGGCGCCCGTCGAGAGCCGTCGAACGAAGGAGGAATGCGCCACACGCCGCCGCGTCCGCTTCGCAATTTGTTCTGTTGCTGCGGAGTGTATTCGACGAGTCCGTAGGGAGGATCGGTGACAACCGCGTGAATCGAATTCTCTTCCCATTCCGCGAGCCAGTCGCAACAATCCCCCTGATAGACGGCCGACTTCGGCCGCTGAAAAGCCAATCGAGGCCGGCTCTTCGGAAATAACAATCGTTGACGTTCCGGCGCTGTGTCATCGGTCAGTTGGTAACGCCCCAGTGAAGTTCGAATGAACGTGGACGGGACATTCAGATTCAAATAGGATCGGACCGACGAGTTCGGAACCGGACGCTGTAGCAGAGCCTCGGCTCCTTCACGAATTTCCGCCAGCGTGGCAGGATCGGACTGACGGCGCAGAAAGGAAATGATCGCGTCGCGAACGGTACCTGGCTGGAATCGCGGTGAATTCATCGTCATCCTTTGAAATGGCCGCAAATCGCGTAAGTGCCGGTCGGACTTCCATCGATCGCTCATGCTAGACGTCTGGACGTCAATCGTCAAGTCGATGTGAACAGGTGTACTCACGCTAACAGTCCACAACAACACCGAATTCGATCCAGTTGTTGCTCATATTGGCCCCGCATTTGGAGATTTGCATGCGGTTCATTCTTAAATTTGTCGCGAGATCCATCGCGCCACGTCGAGCGACATCTGACGGCTTGATCGCGGTTAGCTTACTTGTGTGCGCGGCGGCTCACTTCGCAAGCGCGCTTCATGCGGCCGAGTTGCCCACGGCCCGTCCCAACGTGCTGTTCCTCTTTGCCGACGATCAGCGGGCCGACGCCCTCGGGGTGTTGGGAAACCCGACGCTCAAAACGCCGAATCTCGATCGCCTGGTCCAGCGCGGCATGGTCATGCGCAATGCTTACTGTCTGGGTGCCAATAGCGGAGCCGTCTGCACTCCCAGCCGCAACATGCTGCTCTCCGGCCGCGCCTACTTCCGCTGGAAAGGGCCGCTCGCGCCGGCCGACGCGCCGAATTTCCCGGACGCGATGCGCGCGGCAGGCTACGAAACGTACCACCACGGCAAGCGGGGCAACACCGCCACCGCAATCCAAAAGCGTTTCGATCACGACAAGTACGTGAACGACCTGGCCGATCGAACCAACGGCGAGCCGTGCCGCGACATTGTCGAGGGCGCGATCGGCTTTTTGGAAAAGCGTCCCGCGGCGAAGCCGTTCTTCATGTACCTGGCCTTCAGCAATCCGCACGACCCGCGCGTCGCCGCCGACACCTACCGTGACCTCTATCGTCCGGACGACCTGCCTTTGCCGGCGAACTATCTGCCATTGCACCCGTTCGACAACGGCGAGATGGAGGTCCGCGACGAGAAGCTCGCTCCCTGGCCGCGGACGCCAGAGGAAGTCCGCAGACACCTCCACGATTACTACGCCGTCATCAGCGCCATGGACCGGCACATCGGGCGGTTGCTCGCGAAGCTCGATGAGATGAAGCTGACGGAAAACACGATCGTGATCTATTCGGCCGACCACGGCCTCGCGCTCGGCAGTCACGGGCTGATGGGCAAGCAGAGCCTCTACGACCACAGCATGAAGGTCCCCCTCATCGTGGCCGGCCCGACGATCCGACCGGGGCAGTCCGACGCGCTCGTTTATCTGATGGACATCTTTCCGACCGTGTGCGACTTGGTGGGCGCTGAAGTTCCTGCCGGCC
This sequence comes from Planctomycetales bacterium, assembly GCA_020050375.1. Classification (GTDB taxonomy): domain Bacteria; phylum Planctomycetota; class Planctomycetia; order Planctomycetales; family Planctomycetaceae; genus SIAF01. The sequence continues at coordinate 7,642 of JAGVKR010000816.1, read as the reverse complement.
TCGACGGCAGAAGCTTTGCCGGGGTGCTGCGCGGCAAGCCGACAGACACGCGCGACACGCTGTTCTTCGCCTACCGCGACGTGCAGCGCGCCCTGCGCGACGAGCGGTGGAAGCTGATCCGATACCCCGAAGTGAACGTCACTCAGCTCTTCGATCTCAAAACCGATCCCGACGAGAAGACAAACCTCGCCAACGATCCGGCACAGGCCCCGCGGGTCGCCGCGATGCTCGCCCGGTTGCACGAATGGCAGAAGCACTACGGCGACGAAGCGCCGCTGACAGTCGCCAACCCGAAATCCGCGGCGTGGGTCCCGCCGGCGGAATAGGGCCATCCTTCCTGTCGCGCCTCGCGGGAGTCGACGTAGACCTGCCTGACGGCTCTCAAGTAGAATTGACGGCACAAACACGGTCGATCGTTTTCCCGCAGAGAATCCGGTCAACTTATCCCGATCATCGGCATGGGAGAATTGGCATGAAATACAAAGTGGCCCTGCAAAAGTCGGACGAAGGTTATAGCGTTTGCGTTCCGGGGCTGCCGGGTTGCTGGTCACAGGGGGCCACCGAATCCGAAGCGCTCGCGAATATCGAGGAAGCCATCCGCGAATACGTCGACGTCGCCCGTGACCTGATGAAAGATGCCGACATCCGTGAAATTGAAATCGCGGTGTGATCGTGCCGAAATTGCCGGGCGTCAATCATCTCGATGCGGTGCGCGCCCTGGAGAAGGCGGGATTCACAATCGCTCGACAGGGGAAACATGTGGTGATGACTGACGGATTCCGGATCCTGACGATTCCACGTCACAATCCCGTGAACCCCTTCACGATGGGGGGGATTGTCAAAGACGCCGGATTGAGCATTGAGGAATTTCGTAAGCTATTGTAGAGAACGATCCTGACCTGAGGACGGCGGAAGTGGAGGTGGCTGGGGCCGGAGCGTAGCGCTGCCCCCATCGAGCGCCTTGGAACGTCATTTCACCGTCTTGCGCGCTCGTCGACTCTGTTGCCACCAGAATTGCATGCGCGAACACCGTTCGCTGAGGGCTCCCGTTGGTCGACCCCAGCCACCTGCCGAATAGGACATTCGCTTCGGCTCACTGTAATCCGAAGGATCGCGCCTCAGGCTCGTCGAGTGTCCGCCGCAGAAGCTTGAGAAAGCTCCGCACTTGTTCGTGCACCACATGGCTATTGCGGATGACCAGCACCCCATCGTACTGAATCGCTGATCCGTCCCCACCGGCGCCGATCCACGTAACGGGTTCAATCGTCTGGGTCACCAGTTCGGCGAGGGAAGTGGTCTGGTACGTATGAACAGGCGGCTTGCGCAAATTGTTCGCAGGTATTACGGCACCAGCCCCTTCCCTGGCAACCGGAACAGATTCCACAGGCGTCAGGCCGATTGCTGGTCGTTCGCGCTCTCCGCCCGCGCTGAGGATGGCCGCGTGCGGGCCGACCATATCGCGAATGTTGTAGACGGCAATCACGCTCATCGCCTTCCGCGGCGACGTGATCTTCAGCACTTCATCTTCCACGATGTATGTTAGGCCAAGCGGCTCGAGCATCAGTCTCAGTGTGCTGCGGAACGACACGCCGCTGTGCTGGAGCGAGATCGGCTGGTCGCGCGCCACACCCAGATCCTGCATGGCAGCGAGGTCGATAATGATATTGATTTTATGGTAATCCCGCAGGTAGTTGATGGCATCTTCCAGCGGTAAATCGACGAAATTGACTTCCGTCGGCAGGTTGAGCGTGGCAACGATTTTTTCCGACTCGCGATCCGATCGCAGGAATCCCCATTTCTCGCCGGGGGGCAAAGCGTGCTCTGACGGCAGCACATTGGCCGCCGGCTCAGCCTTCGCCTTGGTCGCCGGCGGACTCTCGGCGGCCGTGTTTTCAGCAACCGCGTTGACGGCAATCCCATTGTGCGGCGTCGCGGGCCAGAAGGCGGTGGCGACCAGTAGAGACGCGGCAAGTGTTCCGACCGTTCCCAAAGTGCAGCGCATGATCAGTCTCCGTCGGCGGATGTGGGCGGCGCGGGTGAAGTGATTGGCCAATTCGGCGGCGTCACCGAACTCGTCGAGTGCCTGGCGGATGGCTTCGTCGTGCGAAAGGCCTTTCGAAGCCAGCTCTTCCAGACGTTGTTCCAGATGATCGCGCAGCTCGTCGGCAATCTCGGAGTGCTGCGCCGGTTTCAGTCGCAGGAAGCGACTGAGCAGCGACAGGTACAATTCAAAGTCTTGCTCAGGCATATTCGCCTCATGAATTGAGACGTAAAGCACGTTCCCGGCACACGATCGCAGCCCGGATTCCAGTAAGTGCTGATGACGGGGCTTCAGTTTGCGGGACGTTCACGTCCCACGACGGCCTTGCGAGTCGGCACCCCTTCGCGCAGAGACTGTCGCATCAATTCGAGCAGTTCCACGATCTTGGCATGGACAGCATCGGTCTGGCGGACAACCAGGAGTCCGTTATAGACCGAAGCCGATCCTGAGCCACCGACTTCATTCCAAGTTTCCGGTTCGACATTGTCGACGACGACCTCTACGAACGCTGCATCCTGCGAACTCCCGGTCTGGGCATCCGAGCCCTTGTTCGCCCCGCCGCCGAAACCTTGTCCGATTTGCGCCGCGGCGACCGGAAGGAGCGAAGGGATCGAAGCCAGGCCGGCCCGGCCGGACTTCACTGCCGCTTGGCTCACGAGCTTCTCGTCTGCACCACCGACCAGCAGATCGCGCACATTGTAGACGCGAATTTCCAGCAGATCGGCGAGCTTTTGAGCTGTCGAGATGACGACAATGTTGTCGCGAATCGTGTAACCGAGTTGAAGGGGCTCGAGAATCAGTTTGAGAGCCAGTCCTGCTTCGACGGCAGTTCTCTCGATCTTGAGCGTCACCGGCGAATCGAATTTGATGCCTTCGTCAGCCAGAGCGGGCTTGTCAATCAAAATATCGAGCCCTGTTTGTTCACCGAAGAATTCAGTCGCCGAATGAAGCTCCACCTGATCCATAGACACATGATCGAGTCGCTTCTTCAACTTCGCTTCGACTTCGGCCCGTCCGCTGGGAGTGTTGGAAGCCGCAACAGCGCCGTTCTCGTTTCGCGGACTGTCTACGCCTTCGTGGGCCACGCCGCGCGAGGGAAGCGGCGATTGGGCCGTTTCAGGCCAGAAAGCCGTGGCAATGAGCAGAGCGGCGGCGACGGTTCCGATCGTTCCCAGAGTGCAACGCATGATCAATCTCCTCCGGCGGATGTGTGCGACACGGGTGAAGTGATTGGCCAGTTCGGCGGCGTCGCCGAACTCGTCCAGAGCCTGGCGGATGGCTTCGTCGTGCGAAAGGCCTTTCGAGGCAAGCTCTTCCAAACGTTGCTCCAGATGATCGCGCAGCTCGTCGGCAATTTCGGCATGCTGCGCCGGCTTCAGTCGCAGAAAGCGACTCAAGAGCGACAGATACAGTTCAAAGTCGTGCTCAGGCATGATCGTGAACAGCAAAAACAGTGAGTGGTGAGGTCGTTTAGCGGTGAGGCGCAGCCGAGCCATGTCGACGTACACGCTCACGCCGTCTTCGGCGCCGTCATCACGGGCGACAACATTTCGCGCAGACATTCAGCATACTCGTGCCATTCGCGGGCCTGCTGCGACAGCCGTTTGCGGCCCGCTTCCGTCAGTTCGTACCATTTGCGGCGACGGCCGGTCGATTCGTCCCACCGGCTGCGATCAGCTTGTCGGCCTCCAGCCGATGGAGCAGCGGGTAGAGCGTGCCGGCCGGCATGTCGACCATCCCCCGGCTGGCGTCGCGCAGCTCCTGCTGCAGCAGGTACCCGTACTTCTTTCCGCCCGACAGCACGGTCAACACGACCAGATCGAGACTGCCGCGCATCAACTCGGGATTCAATTTCGCCATCAGTGCCTCCGGTGCATGTATGTAGCGAATCTATATATAGCCATCCGATATATGTGTGTCAAACAAATTCTTCCGGAATTCTCGGTCGGGCCCACTGGCCGCGCCCGATCCCATCCGGATCGAGGGTGCCGGGGTCAAAGCGGCAAATCCAGACACAGTCTGACATCCATTCCGTGGAGTCGATCCAAAACGGCGGTCGCCCTGCGGGGTTCGCGAGCGTGGCCCCGTCATTGGCAACGGGGCCACGCTCGTTCCATGATTCCGGCCGCGCGTTTCCCCGCACGAAGGAGTATCCCGCTGCGTGCCTGGAATTTTTGACGCCGCTTTGACCCCGGCACCCGTCACGGCAACCTTTGTCGACGGACGCGTCGTCACCCTTCAGCAACAGCGCGCATCTTCTCCAAACCGGTGCGCGCCACTTCGAGCGGGTCGCGGGCCCACAGGTCTTCACGGAAGAGCTCCAGCGACAGCCAGCGGCGGTATCCCGCCTTTCGCAATAAATCGAGCTGCCGCTTGAGATCGAGATGGCCGTCGCCGGGATAAACGCGGTCTTTGTCGTGCTGCTCGATTCGCGGAGGAGTCGCGGGTGTGTCGTTGAAGTGCATGATGGCAATCTGCTCGGCCTTCAGCTTGGCGATCGACTCGGGCGAGCCGCCGCCGCGAAAAATGTGGAACGGGTCGAGCACCACGGTCCCCGCCGGATGACCCGCCTTGGTGATGATCTCCAACCCGTCTTCGATCGTGTTGATGTCGTCGACGAAGCCGAGGAATTCCATCGCCGGCCGAACTCCCATCGCCAGCCCGATCTCCAGCAGCTCGCGGTAGTTTCTGGCCCCCAGATCGTGGTCAGCCACTCCTCCGGGGGGGCCGGCGATGATGTGAATGGCCCCCAGCTCGACCGCCTGCTGCATCCGGCGTTTGCACTCGTCGAGCTCGCGCACGTGCTCGGGGCCGGTCGTCTCGAACCATCCCTTGAGATAGATCGTCGTCGGAACGGCGAGCCCGCGGTCATCCAAGGCTCGCCGCAACTCCTTGAGTGTTCCCCCTCGCGACAGATGCGCGTCGATGTCGTCGTGCCAAAGCTCGATCGCCTGGTAACCCGCCTGGCCGGCGATTTCGATTTTCTTCAGAATCGGCGTCGGCCGGATTGTGCTCGAGTTGAGGCAATAGATGAAGTCGGCCATCGGTGGCGGCTCCGAGTGTCAGAATGTCGAGTTGAGGTTTGGATGTGCGCTTGAGCGTAACGGTCGGTCACGCCCAAAGCAATTTCCCGGCCTTCCGAACCTGTCGAAAGCTCGCCGACGCTGGCAGTGTCGGCAATCGACCTAAGTCCACCTGCGATTCACAGATGCCCCCGTGACTGCTACGGCGATCCATCTGGCATTGAAATAAAATGTGAACTAATGTATACTGAATGGGTTGAACCACTTCAATCGTGAACGATCGCCCGTCGGACGTGCTGTTTCTGGCGACCGTTTTTGACGAGCGACATCACCGATCAGCGGCGGCCTTGCCAATCCCAATCGTGGCGATTTCAAAAATGTGCAACTGCACACATTTTTGAACAACGCCCCGATCCGTGGTACCGGTGATCGCTGCGCTCCAACGTGGCCAGGAGCCTTTTTTCGTCTGTTTCGCGTCTTTCATAGTTGAAAACTTCTTATGCCGAGCGGAACGAGGAGAACCACGAAAGACCCAGCGCGGCCTCGCAATGCTCAGCCGCAACCGAGACACCACTCAGAACCACGGAAGACACGGAAAAAGAGGGCGGACGAGCGAACAGATCGTACTCGTCATTTTACTTGTATTTCTTCCGTGTCTTCGGTGTATTCCGTGGTCAGTCCACTGTCGCTGATCGAAATCTTCGCGCCGTGCGCAGATTCGTGATGTGAGTAGCACGAAAGGAAAAGGTTGGCACCATGATGCACGATTCCTGACTTTTATGCAGCGTAGGATGCGGTTTCTTCACCGTAACCATTTTGTGTGAAAAGAGATGGGAATGAAACATGAGCGTGCGTCATCACGGAGATCTTTTATCTGTCCGACGGGACTCGATTCTTCCTTCCATTTCCAGAATGGAAGCGATTCAAAATCCGACAACTGCATCGGTTTTTGAATTGTGGCAAGCCAGTCGTGTATGATGCCGAGATGATCCTTCCGGGAAACATTCTGTATGGTTTGTGCGCGCTGTTGGCGCTGTGCGGCGCCGTCGACGATTCGGGGGTCGGGGCAGGTTCCTGCAATCCGGCAGCCGACGTTCGTCGCGAAGGATCGATATCCAGATCAGTCTCCGAGGTCTCTACCAGGACATCGAAGGGGGCAGCCGCCCGCCAGACTGTCTATCGGGCGACTGATCCTCCGCCGAAGCACGACGACGAACGGCTCGCGAAGAGCGGCATTCAGAAATACACGTCGAAGCGGCTTCAACTCTACACCGACATCGCGCCCGATCAGGCCCGCCCGCTCCCCGAGTTGATGGACCACGCCTTCGAAGCGTGGACGGAGTATTTCGGCCCGCTTCCGCCGGACCGGGAAGGGACCGAGTTCGTGATGACCGGTTACCTGATGGCCGACAAGGCGCTCTTCCGCGAAGCGGGGCTCCTCCCCGAAGACCTCCCCCCGTTTCCCCACGGCCGCAACAAGGGGACGCGGTTCTGGCTCAACGATCAGCCCACCCCCTACTACCGCCGGCATCTGTTGCTGCACGAGGGGACGCATTGCTTCATGACATCGGTTCGCCATCCCTTTTTGAAAGATGTCTGGTACATGGAGGGGATGGCCGAACTGTTCGGGACGCACCGTTTCGAGGCGGATGGCCGGCCCCGGTTTCGCGTGCTTCCACACGATCGAGAGCAATTTGCAAATCTGGGGCGGATCCGACTGGTCGAGGACGAAGTCCGTCAGAAGGGGCCGCGCGAGCTGACCTCGATTTTGCGGCTGGTCCCCAACGACTTTCTGTCGAACCCCGCTTATGCCTGGTCCTGGGCGCTGTGCCAGTTTCTCGACGGCCACCCGCGCTATCACGAATCCTTCCAGGCCATGGGCCGAGTCGTGACCACCGGCGACAAGACGACCGACCAGCAAAAACTCTTCGGAACGAATCGCGCCGATCTCGACGAGGAATGGCTGCTGTTTGCGGCCGTGTTGTGCCACGGCATCGACCAGACCCGCGCGGCGATCGATTTCCGCCCGGGAAAGTTGCTGAATGGCGATCAGCCGGCGAAGGTCGAGATTGTCGCCGATCGCGGCTGGCAATCGACCGGCGTCCTGATCGATAAAGGTAAAAAGTACCAGGTGACAGCGACGGGCCGCGTCGTCATCGCCAATGCACCGCAACGACCGGAAGGGGCCTCGCGCCGGGAAGGCAATCAACCGGTCGCGACGAGCGCGCTCGATCGCCCGTGGGAAAGCGAGCCGCAGGGAATCAGCTTTCGCTATCACGCGGGCCGGCCGCTGGGAATGCTGGTTGGCACGGTTCGCACCAGCCCGCCTCCCGAAGTCGCACCGCAGACGACGATGCTTGATGTCTTTCCGATCGGACGCGAGGCGACATTCACGGCGGCAACAACCGGAACGCTCTACCTGCGGCTCAACGACGATTGGAGCGAGCTCGCCGACAACGCCGGCAAAGTCGAAGTCCAGACTCGGTCCGCCCCCATGCGCTGATCCAAAACTCGCCACAGCGAGCGGCGGGCTTAATGCCCGCCGTCCAGCAAACCGTCGCGAGCCCTCAAGCCAGAT
>JAGVKR010000306.1 GCA_020050375.1 Planctomycetales bacterium | reverse complement strand
TCCCGATGGACGCACAAACGGCGATGACCAGTAGCCAGCGAAAACCGAAGCGGCGCACTACGTCGACATGGAGCATGAACTACCTCTATTCAGCGCTTGGGTGTTCCGGAATGGTCGCGAACGATCAGGCCCATTCGCTCGCGGGGAGGGTTGGAGGGTACGGGGGAGTCGCTATCCGTCAGAACCTGGCTGACGTCTCGCCGCCGCAATCCAGATCAGGTGGGATTACGCTACGAGCGTATTTAGAACTCGAAGATAACGACTCGACACGTCGAAAACCATCGAACCCACAGTGGCGACTGAGCTCGGGGTGCATCCGTTAATCCGGGACGCAAATCAGGCGGATCGGGGGCAAGTTTTTTTACAGAACTTGCTCCAGGGGCCGTTGCGATTGGTGGCGCGTCGAGCGGTCCCGTTCGTCGTTGCCTTTCAAAAACCGATGCAGTTGTCGGATTTTGAATTGCTTCCATTCGGGACCTGGAAGGCAAAATCGCGACTCGCCGGTCAGATGAAAGGCCTTCGTTCTTGTATTTCTTCCGTGTCTTCGGTGTCTTCCGTGGTCATTCCACTGCCGCTGATCGAAATCTTCGCACCGTGCGCAGATTCGTGATGTTCGCAGCACGAAAATAAGGCTCCGCGACACGATCGCGGGTGCAGCGGACCGGGGCGCTGTTCAAAAATGTGTGCAGTTGCACATTTTTGAATTCGCGGCGATGGGGATGGGCAAGGCTGTCGCTGTTCGGTGAAGTCGCTTGTGATAAACGGTCGCCGGGAACGGCACGTCCGACGCACGATCGATCAACGGGTAGTGACTCAAATTTTGTGGGAGGTTTTCTCGAAAACCCTCGTTCGCCGGTCTCGGAGAGACCAGCCTCCATTCGGACCGACCCAGTGCTGATCAATGACGTAAACGGCGACTTCCGGATAGTATACACAAGTTCATTTCTAATTTCAATGGAAACAGGATCGCCGAACGCAGTCACGGGTGCATCTGCTGATCCGGGACGTACGGCGCAAAGAGCGAATGCGGAGGGTTCACACCGGAGCGCCGACAAACCCAATTCCCACACTGGGAAGACAGTTGGACGCTTCAGGGGGCTGACGCCTTTGAAAAGCTCTGGGGCGACAACACCCAATTCCCACACTGGGAAGACAGTTGGATGCTTCAGGGGGCTGACGCCCCCCGCTCGCCTACGGCTCATACCCCAGGTTCGGCGAGAGCCAGCGTTCGATTTCCGAGACCGGCATTCCCTTGCGCTCGGCATACGCTTCGACCTGGTCTTTCGTGAGGCGATCAACCGAGAAGTAGCGCGCCTGGGGATGGGCGAAGTAGAGGCCGCTCACAGAGGCCGCTGGATACATGGCGAACGATTCGGTGAGCTGGATGCCGGTCGCCTCTTCGGCCTGGAGCAGATCGAACAGAATCCGCTTCTCGGTGTGGTCGGGGCAGGCCGGGTAGCCGGGGGCGGGGCGGATGCCGCGGTATTTTTCTTCGATCAAGTCTTCGGGCTGGAGGTTTTCGGTTTTTCCATAGCCCCACTCGCGGCGGACGCGGGCGTGCAACAGTTCGGCGAAGGCCTCGGCCAGGCGATCGGCCAGGGCCTTCGTCAAGATCGACTGATAGTCGTCATGCTCTTTCTGAAACCGCTCCAGCACCGGCTCGATCCCGAGGCCGGTCGTCACGGCGAACGCGCCGAGGTAGTCGACGCGGCCGGTCTCCGCCGGGGCGATGAAGTCGGCGAGCGCGTGGAAGTCGCTCGTCCCCTTGCGCTCCCATTGCTGGCGAAGGGTGTGGAAGCGGGTGAGGGGGGTGGAGGATCGAGGATCGAGGATCGAGGATAGACAATTCGGCGACGTGGATTGTGGATTGTGGATCGTGGATCGAACGGCCTTCTCGTCTCGATCTTCGATCCTCGATTCTCGATCCTCGGCTCTTCCCTGCGGATCATAAACGACGATGTCATCACCGATGGAATTCGCCGGCCAGAAGCCGTAGACGCCGTTGGCGTGGAGCCATTGGTTCTCGATGATCTGATCGAGCAACTGCCGTGCGTCGGCAAACAGTTTCGTCGCTTCTTCGCCGACGGTCGGATCCTTGAGGATCGCTGGATACTTCCCCTTCAGCTCCCACGTCTGGAAGAACGGCGACCAGTCGATGAAGGGGACGATCTCGGCGAGCGGAAAGTTGTCGAGCACCTTCCGCCCGAGAAACTCGGGAGTGGCGATCTCGACGGACTTCCAATCGGTGGCGAATTTCCGCCGGCACGCTTCGGCGTAGGGCACAAGCGTCTTCTGCTGCCGGTCGGCAAAATTCTTTCGGTCGCGCTCCTGCGCTTCGCGGTTCTTCACGTCGAAGATCGGCTTGAGATGATCGTCGATCAAATTCCCCACGACCCCGACCGACTGCGAGGCGTCGAGGACATGGACAACCGGTTGCTTGTAGGCGGGGGCGATTCGCACCGATGTGTGCTTCGAGCTGGTCGTCGCGCCGCCAATCAAAAGCGGCACGTCAAAACCCTCTCGCTGCATTTCACGGGCAACGTGGACCATCTCGTCGAGTGACGGGGTGATGAGTCCCGACAGGCCGATCATGTCGGCCTGATGCTCGCGGGCCGCTGCGAGGATCTTTTCGCTGGGGACCATCACTCCCAGGTCGATGACTTCGTAATTGTTGCAACCCAGCACGACGCCGACGATGTTCTTGCCGATGTCGTGCACGTCCCCTTTGACGGTCGCCATGACAATCCGCGCTCTGGGCTTTTTCGTTCCGCCGGCTTTGGCTTTCTCGGCCTCCATGAAGGGGAACAGATAGGCGACGGCCTTTTTCATCACGCGGGCGCTTTTGATGACCTGCGGGAGGAACATCTTCCCCTGGCCGAACAGCTCGCCGACGACGTTCATCCCGTCCATCAGCGGCCCCTGGATGACATCGAGTGGTGCGGGGAGTTTTTGCCTGGCCTCTTCGGTGTCGGCATCAATGAATTCGACGATCCCCTTCACGAGGGCGTGCGAGAGCCGCTCTTCGACCGTTCCCTTGCGCCACGCCTCTTCTTCGGCGGCGGTCGTGACTTTGCCTTGTTTCTTGACCGTCTCGGAATATTCGACCAGCCGCTCGGTCGCATCGGGCCGGCGATTGAGCAGCACGTCTTCGACATACCCCAATAGCGTCTTGTCGATCTCTTCGTAGACCGCCAGTTGCGTGGGGTTGACGATTCCCATGTCCATCCCGGCCTGGATGGCGTGATAGAGAAACGCCGAATTCATCGCCTCGCGGACGACGTCGTTCCCGCGGAAGGAGAATGAGACGTTGCTCACCCCGCCCGAGATCTTCATGAGCGGGTACTTCTGCCTGATCCGCCGCGTCGCCTCGAAGAAATTGACGGCGTACGGGTTGTGCTCTTCGATGCCGGTCGCGACGGTGAG
>JAGVKR010000455.1 GCA_020050375.1 Planctomycetales bacterium | reverse complement strand
GCGGCCTGGGCGATGGCCGTGATGTCCGTGACATTGGGGGTCAGCTTGGAGATCAGCGGAAGGCGGCAGACGCTACGCACCCCCTGAACGACGGCAGCCGTCATCTTCGGATCGACGCCGAAGTCGATGCCACCACTGACATTGGGGCACGAAATATTCAATTCAATTCCCGCCAAACCCTGACAAGTGTCGAGCCGCTCGGCCATTCGCAGGAACTCATCGCGATCGTGACCGGCGATGTTCGCGATGATCGCCGTCCCCAGTCCCAACAGGTAATCGAGATGTTTTGATAGGAACGCATCCAGCCCGTCGTTGTCGAGCCCGATCGAATTCAACAGCCCCGATGCCGTCTCGACGGTCCGCGGGGGAGGGTTGCCGATCCGCGGGTGAAGCGTGATCGTCTTGGGGATGATCCCCCCCAGCCGCGCGAACGGCACAAAGGGAGTCATTTCACGCGCATACCCGAACGTTCCCGAGGCCACGAGGATCGGGTTCGCAAGCCGCAGGCGATTCAACGCGACTGCCAGTTCCGGCACGCCGACGCAACCTGAATTCGGGGAAGATGTTACCAATCGGTCCGCTCCGGAAACCGGAGGGGACGCGCTCAAGCGTGCAGCTCACTGCACACGGCGCGCATCGTATCCGCCGAAGCGATCGGCAGCAAGTTGCTGCTCGATCGCCTCTATTCCGACACAACATCGTCCCCGGCCGGCGACAATGGCGCCGGCCCGAATGGACCTTCGAGTTCGCGGTCGACGAACGCGTTAGATCACGCCACCGTGCGTGCGGTATGGCGTTTCGAAGTCTGGATTGTCGAGGAACCAGATTCGCTCCCAAACTTCATTGATCTGACGGAAGTCTTCCGACGTGTAGATCAATTGACGGGCGCGGATGTCGCGGCTCGACGAGTAGATCGGCACGATGCAGCCGATGTTGCTCAGAATCGCCGCGAACAGCGTTCCACAAAGCACAACCGTACGCATGTCTCTCCTCCTTGATGTAATACAACCCGAACGGCCTCGTCCGAAAACGAGCCGTTGCAACGACCAGGATAGATCCGTTCCACCAAGCCGTTGTCTGTCGACGAAACGAACGATGATCGGGCTGGGTCAGTCAGTGGTTACCGGATGCGGGAAGGAGTGGTAACCGTGTCGCAGAAGGGAACGCAAGAGGGGGGAAGGCGGGACATCCCCGGGGATGGTTAACTCGTTGTCTGATGTGGGATTATGCGAAATGCTCCAAGCGATTCTGCCGGGAACGAAATCGAATTCAAGTGGATTGTTATGTCGATGGAACGGGAACACTCGTCGGGGCTTGTTGTTCGAGCGCCGCCTTGGCGGCAGCAGCTTCGAGCTGGCGCACTTTTTCTTCCATCTCTTTGCCAGGCTTGAACGTAACGACGAATTTCTCGGGAACAAAGACCTTTTCACCGGTTCGCGGGTTTCGCGCCTTGCGCGGGGCACGCTTCTTCACTTCGAAAACGCCAAAATTTCTCAGCTCGATGCGACGTTCCTGAATCAACGTTTCGACAATGGCGTCGAACGTCTTTTGAACGATCTCCTTCGTCTTCAACTGGGTCATTCCGATTTCGTCGGAAATGGCTTTGACGATTTCTTTCTTGGTCACGACTCGAATCTCCCGCGAGAGGTGCCGTTGGGCGGCCCTTCGGTTCTCTGGGTCAAGCGCCAACGTGTCTCAACTGTAAACCTAAACGGGACTTAGTGTCAAGCCGAGTCCGAGCGTTGCGTCCCTTCCTCCGATTGCCGTAGGAGTATTTGAGTCCAATGCTCGCCGGGGTGACGGAAACCGCAGCGGTGATTGCAACTTGTTATCGAGTAATTAGTTACGTTATTCCGCAGAGATGGGCCTTGTTTTTCGATTTGAAGCAGGTTGCAATCGGCCGAATTTCCCGTACAAACCGATTCTTCGTGCCCACCCCTTCGATCGGAGAATTCGTTAATCTCTACCCAATCAATCTGTTAGGATCGGCATCCGGGCTTCACGAGCATCAGCCAATCTTCCCCACTCCACTCCAAAAATAAACTCGCATTACGACGGCCTCTCGACCGCTTCGTGCAGAAAATGATGCAAAGGCCGGTACTCCCAGGGGGTCGCGCCCTCGTCATGGAGCTCCTTCAGGCGAGCTATGAACCGTTCGCTGAGTCGCGCGCCGGTTTCCGTGTAGCTCGGGTCGCAATAGTAGATCCGACAGCCCAGGGGGCGTCGTTCGCGCGCGGTGCAAAGCCCGCCGATTTGAAACGGGCACGACGCATCGTCGATCACCGCTCCCTCCGGCAATCCCTCTTCGAGCAGCAGTTCGGCTTCAGGACGCGAAATGAAGAGCGTGTGCCCGTACTCGCGAAAGCGGCAACAGCGGCCGCTCAAATCGCAAACCGGCGCAGCAGCGGCGATCTCCCGGGACAGTTCTTCGTACAGCACAGGCAACTGCCCGCGCACAGTTTCGTCGGTCATGGGCGCGACCTCACAGGCGAAACCGGGCGGCCTGGGCTTCGATCTCTTCGAGGCTGAAGAATGTTCCCTTTCCTGCGCCGGGACACGTCTGTTGAACTTCGCGCCACGCTTCGGGCGTTTCGATGTTCGAATTCCAGAACGGCCAATTCCGACATTGCCGCGGGCGGGCCGGATAAATCGTGCATCCGCGCTTCTCGGGATCGAAAAACGTGCAATCGTGATTGTCACCGACCTCGCGCAGGCTGACGCGCTTCCCCACCGGGCGGGCATGCTGCTCCAGCGTGTCGGCCACCGACTTTCCGAGAAACGCCGCGATCTCGGCGATCTCCTCGTCGTTGACCCACACGTACCCTTCGAAGCCGGTGCAGCAGTTTCCGCACTGCGTGCACGTGAAGCTCAGTCCGTCTTTGTACCAGGGCTCGGTCTTCATGGCCGATATGATAGGATCAATTCACTCCGCAGGCAATCGGCCCTTTCCTGGAGGCGTTCCGCGCGCTGCATTGCCAACGCCGAACCTTTTTCCAGTTTTCCAGTCCGGTACTTTTGTTCGGTCGGGACATCTGCGATTAGAGTAAAATGGAGCGTGAAAAATGGTGACGCGTGGGGGTCGATCGAAGAGGGCAGACAGCGAAATCTGGAGAGGCGATGCGACAGCATGGGAATGCGGAGTGCCGCGGCGGTAAGTCACGGATTCACGTTTCGACTTGCAGCCTCCTAAGCAGCGTGCATTTTGACGCAATCAACAGAACCGACATGGAAAACATGAGATGCGTTCGGAAAAAACGGTGCATAATCGGGGACGAATCTGGAAATCGCCGATTCTGCAATGGGGCGAAACAGGGGTCATGGACGCAAGTGTGATTTGCTATGAGTGAGATGACGATCGGCGGAATTGTGTTGTGCGGCGGTCGCAGCACGCGCATGGGGCGATCCAAAGCGCTCCTTCCGTTCGGACCCGAGCTGATGCTCCAGCGCGTGGTTCGACTTCTCGGCGAGGTTGTTTCGCCGATCGTTGTCGTTGCGGCACAGAGCCAGGAGCTCCCTCGCTTGCCGACCAGCGTGCGAATCGCGCGGGACGAGCACGAATCGCTCGGTCCAATGGCCGGTCTGGCGGCCGGGCTGGCGGCGCTGCAAGGAGAAGTCGACGCGGTCTACGCCTCATCTTGTGACGTCCCGTTGTTGAAGCCCGCTTTCGTGCAGCAAATCATCGCGATGCTCGGGGACCACGATCTGGCGATTCCGCGTGACGGGAAATACCATCATCCTCTGGCGGCCGTCTATCGTTCGGGCGTTGAATCGTCCATTCGCGACTTGCTTGCGGCTGGTCGCTTGCGGCCGTTTTTTCTGCTCGAGAAGACGCGCGCACTCGAAATCGACGTCGCCGAGTTGCGACGGGTCGACCCCGAATTGCAGTCGTTGCGAAACACGAACACGCCTGAGGAATACCTGGCCGCCCTCCGCGACGCTGGACTGCCGGACGTTCCCGGTCAGTTCGACGATGGAAGGAGCGGTCCATGATGGATGGCGGCTCCCCATCGACCGGCGACGTTCGGATGCGTGGCTTTCGCGAACGCGCGCGAGTCGCAACGGCCCTCGCCTGGGTCGATCGGCATTCCGAAACGCTTCCCGCCGAGGCTGTCTTGATCGGCGCTGCACATGGTCGCGTCCTCGCCGAGAACGTCACGGCATCCTGTGACGTCCCATCGTTCGCGCGCTCGGCGATGGATGGTTATGCGCTCCGCGGCGCCGAGACCGTCGGTGCCGGAGACTACAATCCCCTCCCGTTTCAACTCATCGGCGAAGCGCTGCCGGGCCGGCCCTTCACGCGTGTGCTGACGCCGGGCACAACAGTCCGGATCATGACCGGCGCACCACTGCCTGCGGGGGCCGATGCAGTCCTTCCAGCCGAGTTTGCGCAGGAGACCGCCGACAGCGTCAATGCGCTGTCGAGCGTCTCTCCCGGAAAGAACGTTGGCCCGCGCGGCGAAGATGTCGGTGTGGGAACTTTGATCGCCACCGCCGGACGACGACTCCGACCACAGGATGTCGGGCTGCTGGCGTCAGTCGGCTTGAGCACGCTGGACGTCGTTCGCCGACCGAAGGTTCGGATCATCGCCACCGGAAACGAACTGGCTGCTCCGGGGTCGCCGCGCGGCGCGCATCAGATCGTCGACTCGAACTCGCTCATGCTCGGCGGATTGGTGGAGCGTGACGGCGGAATTGTCGAGTCACACGATCGGCTCCCCGACGACCGCGAATTGATTCGGCAACATCTTGTGACTCCGGGAGCCGATGTGCTCCTGGTCAGCGGCGGTTCGAGCGTCGGCGCCGAAGACCATGCCCCGACACTCGTTGCCGAAGCCGGGTCGCTCGCCATTCATGGAATCGCCATGCGGCCTTCCAGCCCCACAGGGATGGGCACGATCGGGTCCGCTCTGGTCTTTCTGCTCCCCGGAAATCCCGTTTCGTGCCTGTGCGCCTACGACTTTTTCGCCGGCAGAGCCATCCGCCGATACGGAGGGCGCAACGCCGAATGGCCGTATCCCGCCCGTCAGGTTGAAGTCGGTCGAAAGATCGTTTCTTTGGTCGGGCGGGTCGATTATTGTCGAGTTCGCATGGTCGACAACAGGATCGAGCCGATTGCCGTCAGCGGGGCGTCGATTCTGTCCTCGACGACCCGCGCCGATGCGTTCGTCATCGTCCCCGAGGAATGCGAAGGATATCCACCGGGAGCGGTCGTGACAGCCTATCTGTACGATCCCTGAACGACCTCCAACGACAAGTATTCAAAAGCTCAGAGGCCTGAGAGACGCAACGTATGACAAACCCCGCGCCTCCCGATGACCCGATTCCGCACTCCGCATTCCGCACTCCGCACTTGGGGCGACCGGGTCACCCAACCGACCTATCAATAGCCGCGCAGCAGGACCAGTTCCTCGACGTCATCGATCGCGACGAGGCCCACCGGCGGTTTCACGCGCATTTGAAACTGGCCCCGTTGGGATGCGAGCCAGTGCCGCTGGATCAGGCGCTCGACCGCGTGATCGCCGAAGACGTGATCGCGACCGTCGACGTGCCGGGGTTCGACCGGGCCAACGTCGATGGTTTTGCCGTCCACGCGGCTGACACGTTCGGTGCCACCGAGGCGCATCCGCGCTTCATCGCGCTGAACCCCGAGGTCCTCTCCCCCGGCATCGTGCCGCGTGAATCTGTCCGGGCCGGAACAGCAACCACAATTGCCACCGGCGGCATGCTGCCCCGCGGCGCCGACGCAGTGCTGATGGTGGAATTCTCCGACATTGCCGGTCCGAAACCGGCGCCCGAGGCCGCCACGCCCGATTGCCAGAGCGCCCAATCGGAAATCGCCATCACCCGCGCCGTCTCTCCCGGTGAGCATGTCAGTTTTGCCGGCACCGACATTGCCCGCGGTGAAACGGTCTTGCGTGCGGGCCAAGTCCTGACATCGCGTGAAATCGGCGTCCTGGCGGCGATTGGCGTCGCCACCGTAACCGTCTTTCGCCGGCCCCGTGTGGCAATTCTTTCGACCGGCGACGAAATCATCGCTCCCGGTGAGCCCCCGCAACCGGGCGCCGTTTACGATTCGAACGCAGCCATTCTCTCGGCGGCCGTGCGTGAGCTGGGGGGCGAACCGGTGTTGCTCGGCATCGTCGCCGATGACGAAGTCGAGCTCACCTCGCGCATCGCACAGGGATTGCAATCCGACCTGCTGCTCCTATCGGGAGGAACGTCGAAAGGGGTCGGCGATCTGTCATACCGCATTGTGAGTCGCCTGGGCGCGCCCGGAATTGTCGCCCACGGTGTGGCGCTCAAACCCGGCAAGCCGATCTGCCTGGCAGTCACGCAGGGAAAGCCAGTCGTCATTCTTCCGGGCTTCCCAACCTCGGCGATCTTCACCTTTCATGAGTTCGTGGCCCCCGTAATCCGCGCGTTCGCCGGACGGCCCGCTCTGCGATCCGAGCAGGTCGACGCGACATTGCCGATACGGATCAACTCCGAACGGGGACGGACCGAATACCTGTTAGTCAACCTGATCCGTGCTCCCGAAGGCACTCACCACTCGCCACTCACCACTCACGTTTACTACGCCTTTCCCATGGGCAAAGGCTCCGGATCTGTTACTACGTTCAGCGGCGCCGACGGGTTCATCACCATCGATCAGCACACCGAATTGCTGGAAGCCGATTCGCCCGTGCGCGTGCAACTTCTCGGGCAAAAATTGGAACCGGCCGATCTCGTTGTGATCGGCAGTCATTGCGTCGGATTGGACTATTTGCTTGGGCAACTCCAACGGCGTGGCGTCTCGGTCAAGGTGCTCAACGTGGGGAGCACTGGAGGGCTTTCGGCCGCGCGCCGTGGACAGTGCGACCTGGCCGGCATCCACCTGATGGATCCCGTCACCGGCGCCTACAACCGTCCGTTTCTCGGTAATGACCTGGAGTTGATCCCCGGTTACCGCCGCATGCAGGGCTTGGTCTTCCGCCGCGGGGATGCGCGATTCGACGGACGAACGTTGTCGGAAGCAGTGACGGCGGCCTTCGGTGATGCGGATTGCACGATGGTCAATCGGAACGCGGGGAGCGGAACGCGGATTCTGATTGATCGATTGTTGGCTGAGCGAACGGCCATGCCGCAGGCTGTCCCGGGCTATGCCGTGCAGGCCAAGTCGCACAACGCGGTCGCGGCGGCTGTGAGCCAGAGACGTGCCGACTGGGGAATCGCCATCGACACCGTCGCCGGGATGTACGGCCTCGATTTCATCCCCCTGCAGGAGGAACACTACGATTTCGTGTTGCCGCGCACGCGGTCGCAACGGCCGGCAGTCGAGGCGTTTCGCCAGCTCCTGGGTGAGGTGGAAGTCCGCAATCGGTTGCGGCAATTCGGTTTCAGACTATAACCTGAGGCATCCATCATGTGTCGTCCGACAGCGATGGCCCCGCGTAAAGTCGCAGGCGTTTTTGGACATCAATCTCCGCAGCACTTCGAGCCCAGACCATGAAGCCCTGTTTTGATTCCGCCGCATTTTTCCGGTTCGTCGGCATCACGCGCGCCGCCATCGCGTTCGTGCTGCCCCTGGCCTTCGCTTTCGGCCAAATTGCGCCCGCCTTCGCTGCCGAGCACACGAAGGACTCGCTCGACACCGTCAAAGAAAAGCTCAAGGAGAAAAAGGCGTTGCTTGTTGACGTCCGCGAGGAGGACGAATGGGACGCCGGCCATCTTCAGGACGCGCGGCCATTGGCCCTCAGCAAACTGGAAAAGGGAGTCGACGCCGAAAAACTGGCGAAGATCCTCGCGAAGGACAAGATCATCTACCTCCACTGCGCCGCCGGGGGTCGCTGCCTTCCTGCCGCCGACATTCTGAAGAAGCAGGGATACGACGTCCGTCCGCTCAAGCCGGGCTACAAGCAACTGTTGAAGGCGGGCTTCATCAAAGCGGAGCCGAAAAAGACCGCGAAGTGACACCAGCCGACGTTCATTCGTCGTCGGCCGGCCAGCCACCTTCCCCGACCAGAGGCACAAAGCTGCACTCGCAAACGTCGGTCACGCGCGGGCCCTGCTCGTCGCGAACGATCGTTTGGAGGATCTGCGGTCGGCCCGTTCCGATCGGAATCACCAGTCGTCCGTCGAATCGCAATTGCTCGTACAAGTCGAGCGGCATTTCGGGAGCTCCGGCCGTCACAATGATTCCGTCGTAAGGCGCATTGGCAGCCCAGCCGAGGCTGCCGTCACCGACGTGAAAGTCGATGTTCACAAATCCCAGCTCGGCGAGCAACAGTTGAGCCTGCTCGGAAAGCTCGGCAATCCGCTCAACGGTTGTGACTTGTCGGCAGAGCCTGGCCAGGATCGCCGTCTGATACCCGCTCCCTGTGCCGATTTCGAGCACGCTTTCGTTGCCCGACAATCGCAGCTCCTGCGTCATCAGGGCGACCATGTACGGCTGGCTGATGGTCTGTCCGGCTTCGATCGGTAACGCGCGATCGTCGAAGGCCTGATTCCGGCACTCGGCAGGCACAAACCGATCACGCGGCACTTCGGCCATCGCCTGGAGCACGCGGGAATCAGTGATGCCCCGCTCCGCCAGCTTCGCGATCAAACGCAGATGATCATTGGAAGCGGCCATCATCTCATTCGTGCCAGTCGAGCAACTGCAATTCCACGCTCTCCTGGCCGCGGAAGCGGTTGATGCTCGGTGCGAAGCTGATCGAGATCGGCCCCGCGACGGCGGCGATCTCCTCGGCCCATTCCCCTTTTCCGAACGCCACGGCCCGCAGCGTCTTTCCGTAATGCTTGAGTCGCAAAGACAAATGTCGTTCCCCTTCCCCCATCTTTCGCGGCGGCTCGGCAAGCTCGACTCGCGAACTGGTCAGCACCGGCCGCGGATTGGATCGGCCGAAGGGGCCGAGTCGGTCGAGCTCCGTGACAGCCCGGAGCGTCAGATCGGCCAAACGGACTTCGGCGTCGATCGTCAGTTCGAAATCGCGCGCCTCGACAACGTGGTGCTCGGCGACGTGCCGGCAAAAGGCGTCGCGGAAGCGTTTGATCGCGTCGGCGCCAATCCGCAGGCCCGCCGCCGCCTGGTGTCCTCCAAAGGTTTGCAAGTGCTCAGAGCAGGCTGCCAGACCGGCGTGCAAATCGAAGCGGGCGAATGTGCGGGCCGAGCCCTGCCCGGTTTGCTCCTGAAGATTGACGGCGATCAGCACGGCGGGCTTCTGGTAATGCTCGGCGACCCGGCTGGCGACAATTCCGATTACGCCAGCATGCCATTCCGAACAATCGAGGACCAGCGCCGACTGATCTTTCCATTCAGGATGTTGCTCGATCAGCTCTTTGGCCTGCTTGAACATCCGCCGTTCGACCGTCTGCCGCGCCTTGTTCTGTTCTTCGAGATACGTCGCGAGCATTCCGGCGCGCTCGAGATTGTCGGTGGTCAGCAGTTCCACGGCGAGCCGTGCCTGCCCCAGCCGACCGGCGGCGTTGATCCGCGGCGCGAGCGCGAAGCCGATATCTTCGGCGACAAGCACCGGTTTGTCGACAAGGCCGGTCGCAGTCAACAGCGCCTTGAGTCCCGGCGACGAGCGCTCCCGCAGGCTCTGCAAGCCATAGCGGACCAGCACACGGTTCTCGCCCAAAAGCGGAACGACGTCTGCGACGGTGCCGATCGCCGCCAGTCCGACCGCCGAGAGCAGAAAGTCGCGCATTCGAGGCGAGGCCTTGCGACCGTCCCCCAGCCGCGCGCAGATGGCCCACGCCAGTTTGAAGGCCACTCCCACGCCACACAAATCGCCGAACGGATAATCGGTGCCGGGCAGCCGAGGATGGACCAGCCCGGCGGCCGCGGGGAGGGCGGGGCCGAACTGGTGATGATCGGTGATGATCAACTCCAACCCCAGTTCGCGGGCCAGTTCCGCCTCCCTCACACTGGCGATGCCGCAATCGACGGTGACGACGAGCATCGCGGGGTCGTCTTCGTGGAATCGCCGGAGCGCCTCGCAGTTGAGTCCGTAGCCTTCCTCGAGGCGACTGGGAATGTAATAGTCGACCTTGCCGCCGACGAGCCGCAGGCAATGCCAGAGCAGACTCGTTGCCGTCACGCCGTCAACGTCGTAGTCGCCGTAGATCGTGATTTTGCGTTTGTCCTGCACGGCGGCGACGATTCGATCGGCGGCGGCGGAGACGCCCGGCAGCAGCTCGGGGTCGTGCAGCTCGGTGAGCTTCGCGTCGAGAAAGCGCGTGGGGTCGGCGGCGTCCTCGCTTTCCGGAAACGCATCGCCATTGTGGACGCTAAATACAACCTCATCGCCCGCGGCGGCGTGGAACTTCGCCGGCAGCAGGTAGAGCGAATGCGCCAGCATCGGCGTGGCGCACACACAAGCGGCTAACCATTTGAAAGTCATTCTTCGTTCTCCTCCGGAACCAGCTTCCGCGCCT
>JAGVKR010000613.1 GCA_020050375.1 Planctomycetales bacterium | reverse complement strand
TGAAGCGCTCGTTCCACGAAGCCTTTCTGTCGAGCCCCGAGCCCCCCATCCCGGTCTGGATCACCTACCACTGGATCGTCTTTCGCGCGAAAGCTTCCACGGCGACACTGACCGTCTCCGACTGGCCTGACGAGCCGAATTCCACAGCCACCTTCGGCCAGGAACAGACATTCAATTTTCTGGAGCTGGAACCTTACCACGAATGACGGGCCATCGCAGATGGAAGTCGGCGAACAGGGAGCCTTGTTGAATCGCAAATTGAGGACGCATCGATGAACGAGCCTGTTGCAGTAGGCTTTGGCGGCGCACAGCCAGGATCCGCAATCGAAAATCACCAGCGATCGGGACGTGGCGCAGGCCGTGCGGAGCGCGCCTGCTCCCGACGAGACTTCCTGCTTCGCGCGGGCGGTCTGGCCGGTGCGGCGATTGCAGCGCCGTATCTGAATTGTGCGTTTGCCGAAACGTCCGCGGCGCCGCGTCCGAAAGTCGCCGCGATATTCACTGAAATGCGGTTTCGGTCGCATGCCTTCGACATCCTCGAGAACTTCCTCGACCCGTACGTCTTCAATGGCCGCAAGACCGATCCCGGGATGGAGGTCGTGTCGTTTTACGCCGATCAGTTTCCCGAGAAGGACATGGCGCGAGACGTCTCCCGCCGATATCAGGTTCCGCTTTATCCCACGATTTCCGAGGCGCTCTGTCGTGGAGGAAAAGAGCTTGCTGCCGATGCCGTGCTCCTGATCGGCGAGCATGGTGACTATCCGCCGAACGAGTTGGGGCAGTATCAGTACCCGCGAAAGGAGTTCTTCGACCAGATTGCCCAGGTCGTCGAGGCGTCCGGGCGCAAGATTCCCGTGTTCAACGACAAACACATTTCGTACCGCTGGGATTGGGCCAAGGAGATGTACGATCGGGCCAGGCGGCTGGGAATGGTGCTCACGGCGGGAAGCTCGGTTCCTCTCGCACAGCGGACGCCCGCGCTCGAAATACCGGCCGAATCGAAGATCACCGAGGCTGTATCGATTCATGGCGGAGGAGTCGAGTCGTACGATTTTCATGGGCTCGAAGTGATGCAGTCGATCGTTGAATCTCGACGCGGCGGCGAGACCGGTGTCGCGAGCGTGCAGTTTCTCGACGGAGACGCTTTCAAGAAGGCCGAAGCAGAGGGCCGCTGGTCTACGGAACTGGCCAAGGCGGCCATGAACGCCGAAGAGGCAGTGCGCCCGGATCCGAAGAATGCAGCGCTGCAGGCATCGCATGCGATCCTGGTTCAGTACACGGATGGCCTCAAGGGGACGGTGCTGAAAGTCGGTGACAGCTCGGTTCGCTGGAACTTCGCCTGCCGCGTGGGAGACGAGGCTCCGCGGGCGACGCATTTCTACACGGGCCCGTGGGGAAATCGCAATCTGTTCATGGCCCTCTCGCATGCAATCCAGCAGTCGTTTGTTCGGAAGGAGCCTTCGTATCCCGTCGAACGGACGCTGCTGACAACGGGCATTCTGGACGCGGCAATGCATTCGCGTCACCAGAAGGGGGCCGTGATCGCCACGCCTCAACTGGAGTTTGCCTATCGACCCATCGATTTTCGAGCGATGCGCGAGATGGGAGACTCGTGGAAGGTGATCACGTCACAAACGCCTGAGCCCAAAGAAATCCTTCCCGGCGGAATCGCGCGCCTGCTCAAAGATCAATAAAACGTCCAATTCCGCCCCACGCCGAAATGAAGCGTGAGCGCCGGATTTGTGTCTTCGCCACCCGTCGACGTTATGCCGTCGGCGGGTTGGGCAGCTCGAACCCCTTGCGGTATTCGCGGGTGAAAAGCCGGTTGGCCGACGAATCGGTTGAGAGCTCCGTTTTGGGATCGATCGTGAGCTCCTGGCCGAGGTAGAGCTTCGTCTGGTTGAAGTCGACGCCGTTCTCCTTCAGGTGCGATTCGAAGCTCGTCAGCGTCTCCGTGACGAGACGATGATCGGTCATCTGGCTGGGGCGCGTTCCCTCGGGGACGGCTTTCCCCTGCGCCAGCGAGACATTGCCCAGGTGCGCGAGCGCACTCGACAGATGCGCGTCTTCGATGTCGAGGTGCAGATCCTTGTGGTTGCGGCTGCGGATCGCCTTGACGAAGTTGGCGAAGTGCGCCTGGTACTCTCCGCCGCTCCATTTCCCCAGCTCGTTTCCGCCGTAGTCGAAAGCCACGCCGGACGAATAATTCGGGCCGATCGCATAACCTTCGGTTCCGTACCAGATGTTGGCCGCCCCCTTGAACCCTGCCCATTTCAAACCGAAGGTGACGTCCGACTTGATCGGCAGGCCGCGGACGTCCGAAATGAGCAGCGTGCCATCGTCCCAGCGGTAGATGGTGACCTGGCTGTTGGCGACGTCGCCATTGTCGATGTAGCCGAGTCGTCCGCCGAGGCTGATCACGTGTTGTGGCAGCTCCTGCTTGCCGAGGCCCCAGCGGGCTTTGTCCAACTCGTGCGGATTCTGATTGCCGAGATCGCCATTGCCGGTCGCCGAGACCCAGTGCCAGTCGTAATGCAGCCGTTTGCGCTTCGGCACAACTTTGGGCGCCGGTCCGCACCACAGATTGAAATCGAGGCCTTCGGGAATCGGCGCTTCGGTGTCGACCAGGCCGATGCTGTCGCGCTGCCGATAGCAGATTGCCTGCGCGGCATTGATCTTGCCGATCTTTCCGCTCTGGATGAATTCCAGCGTTTGACGCATGCCGGTCATGCTGCGGCTCTGCACGCCCATCTGGCACATGCGGCCGAGGCGCCGCGCCCATTGGGTCATCACTCGCCCCTCGCGGACATTGTGGCTGCACGGCTTTTCGACGTAGACGTCTTTGCCCGACTGCATCGCCCAGACGGCCATCACCGCGTGCCAGTGATTGGGGGTCGCGATCGAAACAGCGTCGATGGTTTTGTCGTCGAGCAGCTTGCGAACATCCTGCTCGTAGCGCGGCGTGTGCGGCAGCTTCTCGAGGTTCTTGAGATGTTTCCGATACGCCGCCGGGTCGCAATCGCAGACGGCGACGAGATCGACATCCGGATTCTTGATCCATTCTCCGAGATGGGCTCCGCCCTGGCCGTTGACGCCGATCGTCGCGACACGAATTTTGTCATTGGGGCCAACTTGGCGCTTCGGCTCTTCGGCAAGCGCCGTCGAACTTAAACCTTGCCCCGAGGCCAGCGCGGCCGCAGCCGCCATGAGCGCCTGCTCGACAAAATCACGTCGCGAAAGATTCATGTTTCGGAACTCCTGAAGGTTGCAACCGGCCTTTTAGGTATGTGTTTCACACAATCGCGAAATTATTCGGGTGCCACGGCCAGGGAGCAAAGCGACTCGGCCTTGTGAATGTCTCGAAATGCCTCCTCGCGAATCGCACGGCCGACTCCCGTTGGTTGCTGGCCGTGGCACCCATCATAATCACCGATAACAGGGCACAAGCGATCTGACAGCGTCAGCGGTCGCCTCAACCGTCAGTCACTAAAATAACCCGCCGAACGTCAGCGGAACAGCCCGCTCACACATTCTTTGCGAACCACAAGCGCTGTGCCGTCTCCCCCAGAATCGCGCGCTGGGCCTTCGGGTCGAGTCCCAGCTCGTGCGTAAAGATCCTGAGGTGGTTCGCATACGTGACCTTCGGACACCACAATTCGCAGGGGAAGTCGCTCCCCCAGACGCATCGCTCGGGACCGAAGGCCTTGACCACGTCGAGGCACGGCCCGTGCATGTCGCGAAACGGATATTCTTCGGCGCTCCCCGTGGGAATGAAGCTCAGCTTGGCGTGCGCGGTCGGAAGAGCGGCCAGGGCGCGCATCGCCTTGAGTGTCGGTTCGAGCGTCGGGCCCGCCTTGATGTTGAGGCAATGATCGATGACGATCCGCAACTTCGGATGCCGCTTGACCAGCGTTTCGATTTCGGCCTGCTTGTCGGCGCTGACGAGCACGTTGATGACGATCCCCAGGCGTTCGGCAGTCGTCCAGAGCGCGTCGACACCGGGGTCGTCGAGCTTGCCGCTTAGGGCAGGAATGCTTCGCATCCCGCGGACGTTGCACGACGTCACGAGCTCCTCCAGCTTCTTCGGGCTGCTCGAGTCGTCGGGATCGAGCGTGCAGACGCCGACCATGAAGGACTTGTTGTCGCGCGACGAGTCGGCCGTGAAGCGATTGTCGAACTTGTAGAACGTGCTGGTCTGAATCGCCGTGACGAATTTTACGCCCGCCGCGCGCATCTCACGCTGCAAATGGGCGACGGTCCCCGTTCCCGCCGGAGGTCGATAGGGATCTTTGATCGTCGGGTATTTTGTTTCATCTTCGCTGTAAATGTGGGCATGACAATCGATGACGAGCGGCGTGTCGTCGGCGCCGAAGAGGGTTTCGGTCGGCCGGGCGGCAGCGGCCAGAACACCGGCCCCGGCAGCCTGCAATAATTCGCGGCGAGTCCAATTCGAATGTTCCTGCATGACTGCCTCGGTCAAATGGCGTGCTCGCGTCTTTCAGTTATATTCCACGCGGCTTCGAATGAGACATTTCGCAAACCCCCACCCCAGCCCTCCCCGCGAACGGGGAGAGAGCCCACCACAT
>JAGVKR010000523.1 GCA_020050375.1 Planctomycetales bacterium | reverse complement strand
GATATCGAGAAGCCATTGTTGGAGCAGGCTCTGCTCCGCGGAACGACTCCCGAGCTGCTCGCGCTGGATATCCTGCGGGAACAAGTCGTAACTCCAGACACGCCTTGTGCGGAGGCAAGTTCCGGTTCGCTCGCCGAACGGTTGTCACCGTTTATCGGGATGTTGCAGAGTAGCGAACGCATCGCCGGTGGCGCGGCTATGTCGGTCGACTCGGGCAGGAAATTTGCGGAGGGTTTGACGACAAAGCACGTGGCAGGCCGCTCATCGTGATTCTCACGGACACAGGGCCTCTCGTAGCACTGCTCGATCGGGATGATCCCAACCATCAGGCCGGGCTAAAAGCGGCGCTGGCCCTTCCGTCGACCCCGCTGCTCACGACTTGGCCGTGCTTCACCGAGGCGATGTACCTGCTGGGCAGCGTCGGAGGATTTCAGTACCAGGCCCCGCTTTGGCAGATGATTGGGACAAACCGTTTGGTGTTGCATGAAGCAACAGTGGCCGAACGTCGGCGGATGTCGACCTTGATGGAGACTTACCGCGACCGACCCATGGACCTGGCAGACGCTTCGCTTGTTGCAGTGGCCGAGTCACTCTCTCTGCGACAGGTTTTCTCGTTCGATTCTGATTTCAATTTTTATCGGCTCGCCGACGGACAGGTCTTGGAGCTGCTGCGATAGGAAACGCCGTCGATTTGAAGTCGATGAAAAACGGCAGGCGCAGTACCCGTCACTACATCTGCTCGACGGTTTCGATCCCAAGCAAGTCGAGCCCGCGCGCGATGATGCGCGCCGTCAGATCGGCAAGCAGCAGCCGGCTCGTGCGCAGCGCTTCGCTCTCGGCCTTCAAGACCGGGCACTGCTCGAAGAACGTGCTGAAGCTGTTGGCCGTTTCGAACAAGTACTGCGTGAGATAATTCGGCCGGCACTCGGAGCCAGCCTGTTCGATCGCCTCGCTGAACCGCAATAGCTGGACCGCCAGCGATCGTTCCGCCCGGGCGTCGAGCACGATTTGGCCCCCTGTTCGCCGCAACGCCTCGCGGTCGACGTTGCCGCGGCGGAAGATCCCACACACCCGCGCATAGGCATACTGCATGTAGGTCGCCGTGTCCCCCGTTGTGGCCAGCATCTTTTCCCAACTGAAGACGTAGTCGGTCTCGCGGTTCTGGCTCAGGTCGGCATACTTGATCGCGCCAATGCCGACCACCTCCGCGATCCGCGCCCGATCGGCCTCGCTCAACTCGGGACCGGCGGGCTTGGTGTCATCACTGGCGTCGACGATCGCTCGCGCCCGCGTGACCGATTCGTCGAGCAGCGATTCGAGACCGACCGTGTCCCCCGAACGGGTTTTGAACGGCTTCTTGTCATCCCCGAGAATCGTGCCAAAGCTGGCGTGCCGGAAATCGACGTCACCGTAACCCCATTTTCGCGCCGTCTCGAACAGCAGCCGGAAGTGGTCGCCCTGTCGGGCGTCGACCGGATAGAGCATTGTGTCGGTATGGAGCTTCTCGACCCGGTAGCGAATCGTCGCCAGATCGGTCGTCGCGTATGTGTACGCTCCGTCGCGCTTCCTGATGATGAAAGGCGCTTCGACTCCCGCGATAAACACGCACACCGCCCCGTCGCTTTCGACAGCGATTCCTTTTCGCTGGAGATCGCTAACGACGTCGGCGAGGAACGGCTGGTAGTGGCTTTCGCCCAGCGTCAGGTCAAACTGGAGACCCAGCCGATCGTAAACTTTCTGCATCGCGGCGAGGCAGGCCGGCATGAATTGTCTCCAGAGCGCCAGGTTCTCCGGGTCGCCGGCGTGCAGCTTTGCTGTCTCTTCGCGGGCTGCGGTCGCGATGTTCGGGTGTGACGACGCCATCGATTTGAGCGCCGCATCGTTGTCGACGGCCGCGATCTTACGCTCGGCGGAGGCGACGTGCTCCTGCAGATCGGTCGCTTCTCCCGAGAGTTTTCGGAGGGATTTCTTCCGCGCTTCCTGCTCCGTCTTGTCTGTCGGCGCCGGGGCCGCTTCGGCGGATTTCTGCTCGGCTCGTGTGGCGGCGAGCCTTTGCGTCATATCGGGCAGTCCCCCCGCCGCCTCGTGATAGTCGGAGAGCTGGTTCACCAGCCGGTACAGCCGCGCCAACTCGCCGACGGCGTCGCGGTCATACGCGGCCCGATCGAGAAAGTGCTTGTATCCGTAGATGATCATCCCGAACTGCGTGCCCCAGTCGCCGATGTGGTTGTCGCTGGTGACGGTGTGTCCGGAAAACTTCAGGATGCGGTACAGCGCGTCGCCGATGACCGAGCTGCGCAAATGCCCGACGTGCATCGGCTTGGCGACGTTGGGTGACGGATAATCGACGACGATATTCCGCGACTGCGCGGCGCGTGTCACGCCAAGTCGTTCGTCGCCGACCAGGCTCTGCACCTGCGTTTCGAGCCAGTCGCCGCGCAGGCGCAAATTGATGAAGCCCGGCCCGGCGACTTCGGGGGGTTCGCACAGATCGGCGATGTCGAGCCGCCCGATGATCTCGCGTGCCAGCTCCTGCGGCTTCACTCCCCGCTGCTTGGCGAGCGGCATTGCGCAATTCGCCTGATAGTCGCCGAACTTCGCGTCCTGGGCCGGTTTGACCATTGCTGCAAACGGAGCCGGATCGTCGCAGAGCGGCGCAAGGGCCGTCCGAAACCGGGACCGCAGCTCGAAGAGAATGTTCATGGATTCGATTGGCCGTTGACGGCCTTCCAGTCGACGCGCGGGGCGTCGGCCCACAAGTGCTCGAGGTCGTACAGCTTTCGGGCGTCGGGGCTGAAGACGTGCAGCACGATGTCGCCGAAATCGTGCAGGATCCATTGGCTGTCGTCTTTGCCTTCGACGCCAACCGGGCGCGAACCGTACTCGCGCAGCACGCGATCAACCTCTTCGGCGAGGGCCCGCATCTGGCGGCCACTCGTGCCCGTTGCGATCACGAAATAATCGGCGATCGGCGTGACCCCCGTCAGATCGAGAACGAGCGCATCTTTACCGCGCGAATCCTCGGCAGCCTGGGCGCAACGGCAGGCGAGAATCAGGCTGCGCTTCTGAGCGGCGACCCGCGACTCGGTCGATAGAGGTTGACGTGGAATTGCCGAGAACCTCACGAAAAGCAAAATTGGCGGTGGACGACCAAAGCGTCGCCCCGCGGACGATGGATGGCTCGGCGGTCACAAACTCAGTTGCCGCTCTCTTTCGAGCAGACACTCGACACGAAACATCGGTTCGCCCCCGCTGCGGGCACTCGACCACGCGGCCATCAGGCTTCCTTCGGGATTCGCATGGCGTAGAACGATCGCCAGACGAAGACGAGGGCGATCGCCAGCATGACGACGCCGACGGCGACAGTGTAGTCGCTACCGCTGCCGGCCAAGACCTCGTTCTTGGCGTGCGCCTCTTCTTTCACTTTGATGGCGATTTCCACCGCCAACAATCCAAATAGTGTCGAGAACTTGATGATCGGGTTGAGAGCGACCGACGTGGTGTCTTTAAACGGATCGCCAACCGTGTCACCGACCACGGTCGCAGCATGCAAAGGGGTTCCCTTTTCCCGCAGATCGACTTCGACCAGCTTCTTGGCGTTGTCCCAGGCTCCACCGGCGTTGGCCATGAAGATCGCCTGGAACAGCCCGAACACGGCGATCGAAATCAGGTAAGCGACGAAGTAGTTGGGATCGAAAAACGCGAACGCGAGCGTGATCGTCATCAGCACAATGAAGATATTCCACATCCCGGCCTGCGCATATTGCGTGCAAATGCGGACGACCATCTTGGAATCTTCGATGTCGGCTTCGGTTTTGGTGAGATCCATGTTTTTCTTGATGAAGTCGACGGCCCGATAAGCCCCGGTCGTGACGGCCTGCATCGACGCACCGCAGAACCAGTAGACCACCGCTCCGCCGCTGATGAAGCCCAGCAGGACCGGGGCGTCGGTCAGGCTGAGGTGCAGCATGCCGGCCTTGGCCAGAAGCAGGATGATCGAGAAGATCATCGTCGTGGCGCCGACGACCGCCGTGCCGATCAACACGGGCTTGGCCGTGGCCTTGAACGTATTGCCGGCCGAGTCATTGGCTTCGAGGTAATGCTTGCCGCGCTCGAAATCAGGCTCGAACCCGAATTCACGCTTGATCTCTTCTTTGATCCCCGGGATGTGCTCGGTCTGCGCCAATTCGAAGACCGATTGGGCATTGTCGGTCACCGGGCCGTAGCTGTCGACGGCGATGTTGACCGGCCCCATGCACAGGAAGCCGAACGCCACGAGCCCGAACGCAAAAATAGAACCGACGCCGACAAGCTTGCCAGGCTCGAGCTCGGCCATCATCACTTCGTCGAGCCCCTGCTGGCTCACGAAATACGCCCCGGACATCAGCCCCATGATGAGCATGCCCTTCCAGAAGGCGCTGAAGTTGCCCGCCACCAGGCCGGAGAGAATCGTGAGCGACGCTCCCCCTTCGCGCGAGGCGGTGACAATTTCGTGAACGTGCTTCGAATGCGAGCTGGTGAAAACTTTCGTGAATTCGGGTATCAATACCG
The DNA here is from genome assembly GCA_020050375.1 of Planctomycetales bacterium. Taxonomy (GTDB): domain Bacteria; phylum Planctomycetota; class Planctomycetia; order Planctomycetales; family Planctomycetaceae; genus SIAF01. The sequence continues at coordinate 9,624 of JAGVKR010000523.1, read as the reverse complement.
CCGCCAGCGTGCCGCAACTGATGATCAGGGCCAACTGCCACCAGAGTTGCGGAAGTGTTTTCGTCGTCCCCTCGGCGGTCGTGATCGCGAGATCGCCGATGAGCAGCCAGCTCATGCCAAACGAGGTGATGATGCACAGGATGGATGCGATCCAGATGAGGCGCGTCAGCGGTTCCTCAAAATCGAATTCCTTAAGTCCTTTGTATTTCTTCTCGGAAATTCCCTGGTTGATGAAATAAGACACCCCAGACATGAAGTCCATGAGGAACCGCATGGCGAAAATCCAGACAATGAGCTTGGCCTGGATGTCAACATTCGGCACAGCCAGCGTGATGAACGAAATCAGCGCCACGCCGGTGACACCGTACGTCTCGAAGCCGTCCGCCGTTGGACCGACCGAGTCGCCGGCGTTGTCACCCGTGCAGTCGGCGATGACGCCGGGATTTCGCGGATCGTCTTCCTTCACGTTGAAGACGATCTTCATCAGGTCGGAGCCGATGTCGGCGATCTTGGTGAAGATTCCGCCGGCGATCCGCAGCACCGAGGCCCCCAGCGACTCGCCGATTGCGAAACCAAGGAAGCAATACCCGACAATCTCCCGATCCACGAACAAGAGGATGATGACCATCATCACCAATTCGAGAGAGATCAGGAACAGCCCGATCGACATGCCGGCCCGCAAGGGAATATTGACGACATCCCACGGCTCGCCTCGCAGGGCGGCAAACGCGGTGCGGCAGTTGGCATAAGTGTTGACGCGAATGCCGTAGAAGGCCACCCAGTATGAGCCCGCCATCCCCACGACCGAGAACAGCAGCACCTGGATGACCGTGTCCAGCCCCTTCCCCTGCAGGGCCATGAAGTAATACGTCATGGCCGTTGCGATCAGTGCGAACAGCATCAGCAGAAACTTGCCCTGCTGGATGAGATAAGTTTTGCAGGTTTGGTAGATGATCTCGGCCACATCGAGCATCGACTTGTGGGCCGGCAGAATCCGAATCTGGTGTCGCAAATAGAGGCTGATCCCCAGTGTGCCAACGATCACGAATGACCCGTAGAGCAGCAGGTTGTAGGCGCTGATTGCCCCGTTGAAGAACGTGCCGACGTGGAGATCCGGGATCGCGAGATCGGCTTCGCCCGCGTGCGCGGCTGCCGCGCCCAACAGACAGATGACAAGCGACGAAACGATTGCCCTGACACGGTTCATAAGCGCTCTGCTCCCCCAATGAATCGGGTTTTTCGAAAACCCAATGAAATCCCCTCACCCCTCGAACGAGTTTGGGAGTTTAGCGGTCGTTCGCGGCGATTGTCAACGCCCGCACCGGCCGAACGGCCTGGTCGCAAATCGCCGAGAGAGCCAACTCCATCATGGCTGTGCGACGCGCGCGGCTGGACGCTCGAGGGATGAGGCTTGAGCCGGCTGGTTCCCCAAGTCTCAAGTCTCGGGCCTCAAGCCTCGACCCTGCGCACGCGACAGATCACTTCGGCGCGCGTTTACGACGATTGAATTCATCCATCACCGACGACAAACGGTCGGCCCTGGTGTGCCAGAGAGCCTGCAGCGGGTAGCCTTCTTTCTCGTCTGGCACGGTGGCGTCGATTTCCAGGCAATCGCGCCAGAAGAGCTGCGCCAACATAGCCTCTTCGATGGTCGAATCCTCGTCTTTCAATTCGGGATATTTGTTGAGGATCTCTTCCAGTTTGATCATCCCGGCAAGCAGCTTCGCTTTGGCCTCGTCGTAGTCGGCTTCTTTGGTCAGTTGCTCTCCCTCATACAGCTCGCGATGGGCTGCATCCATCAGCGGCTCCGACTCGACCTTGGTTCGAGTTCTCCAGAATCGATAGTTCGCCATGTCGCGGTAACGTTCGATCCAGTACTCTTCCTGGTCGCGTTCTTCTTTTCCTTTGTCTTCGTTTCGAATCCGGGTCAGCTCATCGTCGGAGACTTCCAGCTTGATCGCCTTTCCGGCGGGGGTGTCGAAACGCATGCTTCCATAGTCCTGCGTCCATTCCCGGTAGGCTTCTTCCCAGGCGGCGCGCGACACCTCGCCGAACACCCCTTCGCGCTGGATGGTGCCGGCGAAATCCATCTGGGCGCGGGTCGGATACTGGCGGAACAGGATCTCCGCCATGATGTGCTCCATGTTGTGATACCGGTCGATGACTTCGTTGGCCGTCTTGAACCAGGTGCGGGCGACGAGGTAGTTGTCTTTGTTCTCCGGGTTGATGTCGGTGTCGGGGCCACTGGGCCATCGCGCCGTGTCCGGATCGTTGCGGAAGAATTTGCGGAACTGCTTCCATTCATCCGACCGCCCGATCTTCTTGCCGATCGTGTCGCCGGTGTACCAATACAATTCGGCGTACCGCTGATTCCGCTCCTGCCCTTTCTTGAAGAACTTGATTCCCTCTTTGACCCAGTAGTACCGGTCGGGAACAAGATCCCATTCAGCCGAGACGTTGTACGCGAGATTCCAGCCTTGGAAGTGCCAGACTTTCAGAAAGTGCGGCTGCAATAGAATGATCGAGTCGGTCGTGGCCCGGAGTGCAGACCAATCCTTGAGCTTCTGCTGCTCTTGTGCGTCCATCCACAGCAAGCTGGTGGCGATGCCGCGAAAACCGAGGAGCAGGAGGTTCATCGTCGAGCTGGCGGGGTCCACGTCGCCGAGATTCGATTCGCCGAGCTCGTAATCGAGGCGCAATTGCGAGAGCTTGCCCCCGGTCCCCTGCTCGACGCGGCCTTTCGGCGCGGGCTCGGGCGGACGCCCCAGCCACGTGATCGGGATGAGCAGCAGAATGACCGCTCCCAGGTAGACGAGCTTTCGCTGCAATGAGGTGAGTGAGTTCATTTCGCCTCCAGTTCCCGAATCTTCAAACTGAAATAACCGACAATAATCCAGGGGATGCAATATCCGACCGTCACGGCCAGGCTGGGCAGGAGCGACGCGGACCATGGAACGTCGAAAGCGTTGGCCACGTACTCGGTCGTATCGAACGTGCGCAGGTCAGGAAACAAATGCTGGATGGCCCACAAGCCCGAGAGCTCCACGTTGTCGATCGCCTGAATGGCGCGATAGATGAAGCCGTCCCCCATCTCGATGCCGGGCGTCAAATGGGTGGGAATGCGAATCAGCGAGTCGAGGATCCCGCGACCCTGCATCTGGAAATTCGAGTCGCGGTAATAGCCGCTCGTCAGCTCTTTCATAAAGGTATGCGACAGCCGGCCGACGATCACGACGAACGCCGTCAGCAGCGTCGCCACCGGTCCTTTGACGAAGCAGCCGGCCACCACGCCCAGCACGATCACGGTGACCATCATCAGGCCGATGCTGAAGATGCTTTTGAAATAGCTGGCCGCAAAAGTTCGACTCGGCAGACGGATGAACAGGTCGGGCCGAGCCATCCCGAGAAGCTGCCCTCCCGACAGACAGGCTGCCTCGACCCGCAGCTTGCCGTCGTGCAGCAGGTCTTTTTCGAGATTGGCCGGTTTTCCGTCGACATCGGTCAGCACGGGGTTCATCTCGGCGACGTCGTAGACGTTGCGATGAAACTCCTTCACGTTGAACGTTTTCAGAGGCACACGAACATTTTTGGCCTCATTGACCAGCGTGAGCTGGCACAAGAGCCCGGCTTCCATGTTCCCCTTGTGCGTACGGAACGACTGGAAAGTCGATTCGAGCACCAATTTGCCCGGCTCCGCCAATCGCTCGGGATGAATGTCCTTGAATTCCCAGATGGCACGGGCCTTCGAGTTCCCTTCCACAAAGCTGCGGAACATGCTTTCGTCGCCGACGTTGATCCCGTCTCGAATGTACTTTCCCTCGTCGTTCTTCTCGAGTCCTTCACGAGTCACGAAGCGAATATCGCCGTAAATCGGCACACGGGCGGTCAGGTGCGACTGCATCGAGGCCGGCAACTGCCGGATCACCCACACATATCCGACAGCCCCCATCACCGACAGGACGAACGTGCCGATCAGCACGAACCCCAGGATCCGACCCAGCACGATTTCGTGCCGGCGAACAGGCTTGGTGACCACAGTGTGCAACGATCGGGCCCGAATGTCCTCGGGCAACCCCCAGCAGGCCAGGAGCATCACGACCGGCAGGATCAGCCAACTGATCGTTCGCAGCACGAAGCTGACATAGGCCTTCACCTGCAGCGCCGGGTCGGCAGTCACATCCGACATGAACCAGCCGGCGAACAGAAACAGCACTCCGAAGACGGCAAAGACCCACAGTGTCTTGCGGCGGAACGCCTCACGAAACGTCAACATCGTCAACGCCACCACGCGGCGGGGTGAAGTCCCCAGGAGGTCGGCGATCCCGTCCTTGACGTGCCAGGCCACCTGCAAAGGACCGGTGATGCCCCCGGCGGCCAGCGACATCAGCGTCAGGCTGATGCCCGAAAGGATCAGCACAATGGCCATCACGATCAGCCAGTGCGCAAATCCCGCGGCGAGATCGAACGGGATTGGATTGAACGACAACGACATGACTCAACTCCGCGGATTTCTTCAGGGCTCGTTTCTTCAGGGCAAGTTTCGTTGGTGCAAGCCAGGGGGTGAAGTCGTCGGATCGTCACATGGGCTATCGCTTCCAGCGCGTAACCCGACGACCGGCGATCGGGCCCACTAGGCCGCGGGCGTGTTTCCGGGGGTCGGTGGAATGTACCGTTGACCGGGGCGTGCCGCGCTTTCGCGAACCGTCTTGACGAACAACTCTTCGAGATTGGTCGTGGGATGATCGACCTCGAGCAGCTTCGCCCCGTTTCGGGTCAGCACCGCCTCGACTTCTTTCACGACCTCGTCCGAGAGATGGCTCGTCTTGATCTGCGTGACCCCCTGATCTTTGAGCAAATCCTGCACGCGTCCCAAAACCTTCAATTCACCGCCGTCGAGAATGGCGATTCGATCGCACACGTCCTGAACGTCGGCCAGCAGGTGGCTGCACATCACGACCGTCTTCCCCTCTTCCTTGAGCTTGACGATCATGTCTTTCATGTCGCGCGAGCCGAGCGGGTCGAGGCCGCTCGTCGGCTCGTCGAGGAGGATCAGCTCGGGCTCGTTGATGAGAGCCTGGGCCAGCCCGATGCGGCGCGTCATCCCTTTCGAATACTCCTTCAACTGCCGCCGGCGGGCGTGCGTCAGGCCGACCCGTTCGATCAGCTTCCGCGACCGCTCCTTCCGCACTTCGGCCGACATGTTGAACAGCCGCCCGTAGAAGTCGAGCGTCTCCTCGGCGTTGAGGAACCGGTACAGATACGATTCTTCGGGCAGGTAGCCGATCTTTTCGTTCTTGGCGACGTCCGTGGCGGGCTTGCCCAGGATGTTGACTTCCCCTTCGGTGGGAAACAGCAGCCCCAGGAGCAGCTTGAGCGTCGTCGTCTTGCCCGAGCCGTTTGGCCCGAGGAGCCCGAAGACTTCTCCTTTCGTGACGTCGAAGGTCAGAGAATTGAGGGCCCGGACCTTTTTACGCCCCCAGAAATCGCGGTAAATCTTGGACAGGTTGCGGGTTTGAATGACGACTTCACCAGCCATCGGCCGAATCCCCAAAGTTGTGGTTCAATAAGTACAGGAACGACGCACGCCGGTGAAACCCGGCAGACGACCCGAAAATGGAACGGAAACAGGGCAAAGACGTTTACGCCTGCGAGCGACCGTCCGTTGGTCGAAAAAGAGCGGCCCCTTCGGAATTGCGAGCTCCACCCCAAATTCCGAAGCCCCTAATGTAGAGGTCGCCCCCGTGTGAACGCAAGGGGCACGACTGGCCCAAAGCCACCCGCGGCCAGAATCGAGCCGGTCGTGCCGGTCAACCGGACCTTGCTGCGACTCGATGTCCGATCAGATTCCTGAGAATGCCGAGTCGGTCGCGCTGCGACAGGCCAAATGTCGCGGACATGCCGGGGGGTCCAGCCCGTTTCGCGCGCGCGGCGACCGTTTGTCAACAACCCGTTTGATGATGTTCGCCGCGACCGTTGCTGGCTCCGGGTGAGAATCGGACGAGAGCCCGGTCGTTTATTCCCCACTGAGGGCCGTTTCCATTTAAACGATCTTCCCGGCCCGCCGCGGGAGCGACGATGCAACCTTCTTCTTTGATTCGGTTTACGACGAACAACCCCACGGCGGTTCGGCCGCCGGAACCACGGCGGTCTTTTTTATCAGACCGGTTATGAACCGCGGCTGCGAACGTGCCTGGAAAAGTGGCGGAGAAACGCCCGGAAAAAACCGTCACCCAAACGTCGATATGACCGCACGGAGTATTACGAGCTGCTGCAGGCGATTCGTGATCGGGGCGCCTGGGAGGACTGGATCAGGTTCTTCGTTCGCGGCGTCACAGAAGTCAGCCACGAGGCCAGCCGCGGAGCGGCGCCCGAATAAAGCCTGGGGCGCCAGCCCCAGGAAAGACGCATCATCAAATCCCCAGCCCTGGCAGGGGCGCCCGACCGCAAACACAACCGACGCCGCCATGACCCTGAATGCTGAATCCCGAATCCTTTTCCACAAACAGAGTGGCATCGATCATCGCGGATGAGTAGGCTGCAATTCATCGTAGTGGTCCGTCTATCGCAAACCGTCTGGTCGGGTGGCCGGGGCCGACCAGCGGGAGCCCCCGGTGCTCGGCGATGACGAAGATCGATCGACGGACCCGACGTGCTCCATTCGGACAACTCTCACCGAGTCAGGGCATAGCATGCGGGCCGAATACTACGCGCATAGCCTTAAAGATCGCCCCGTCACTGACTGGGAACGGCTCGAAGACCACCTCGCCGCCGTCGCAAAGCTGGCCAAAACCTTTGCCGCGAAATTCGACGCCGCCGACTGGGGCGAACTCGCTGACTTGGCGAATCGGCACAAACGCGAACACGGATTCGAGGCGAAGCAATCGCTCGCATTGCCAGCCGATGCTGGGGCTTTTTACGATTGTGTGCGCATAAAAAAACCGCAGGTCGTTTGCGCGAGCTGCGGCGGTCGCTCCGTAGAGCGTGGCCTGCGAATGTTGTCGTCTTTCGACGACGCATCTTTGTTGCGAAAAGATGCAGGCCGGGATTGGTTACACTTCGAGCGATTGTTGCCGCTCGTTACGTGATTTGTCAATCACATTGAGATCGGACAACTCGATTCGAGATGCAACTGATCCCAGCCTGATACCAGTCCGCAATTCACGTATCACCGATTCACTCGCGCGTTGCATATGAAACGATAAGGGTGACGCAGACAGCCGAACACTGTTTCACACGGTCGCTTGCAATTATGGCACCGTACGCCTATCATTGCAATGGTGATATGTGACGGCTTTATATTATTAACGTCCGAACAGCAGTTTCCTGCTGTTCGGTGGCGGTGTGCTGTAAAGGCAAACGGAGTGGCCTGTCAAGCCACTGGTCCTGCAAGACCGTGCGGGTTCGAGTCCCGCCACCGCCATTCAGATCGTTTTGGGAATCAAGCGTGAATCACTAATAGATTGTACACAGCATTTCAAACTGGAGCGAGTCATTATGGCGGGCCTTACGCTTGGATTGGACGTCGGAGCCAATTCGTTGGGGTGGGCGCTCATTGACGAAGTCGCTTGCACCATCCACGCATCCGGCGTTCGCGTATTTCCCGAGGGGGTTGATCGGGAAACATCGGGGGCCGAGATCTCGAAGAACGCACAGCGCCGACTGGCCCGAGCGATGCGCCGACAGATTGTTCGCCGCGCGAAACGAAAGCGTCGTTTACGAAAGGAGCTCGTCGCCGCAGGACTCCTTCCAGAGGTCGCACTGCTGCCGAACGATGCAAATGAGCGCGTCCAATGGGAGAGCGAGCAATTCCGATTGGCCGATCCGTACACACTTCGCAAGCGGGCGGCGGCCGGCGACAGGCTGGAACCATTCGAGATTGGCCGCGCCATCTTACATCTCAATCAGCGGCGCGGATTTCTCTCAAACCGCAAAACCGATCGCGAAAAGAAGAAGGAGAATTCGGAGATTCTGCAGGAGATCTCGGAGCTTGCCGCAGAGATCGGGACAAAGACACTTGGAACGTATCTTGCCGATCTTCGAGGAGATGATCCGACCAAGTTTCACCTGACACGACTTCGGAGCAAACACACGCGGCGCGACATGTACGAACGCGAATTCGCGGCGATATGGGAGGCTCAAATGGTCCACCATGCGAGACTCTTGACTCCTGAATTACGCGAGAAGCTGCATCGGTCGATTTTCTTTCAACGCCCATTGCTGCCACCGTCTCCCGGGATGATCGGCCGATGCGAATTGGAACATCGTCTCCCCAGGTGTCCGCGCGCCGACCGTCGAGCCCAATTGTTCCGGCTCTTTCAGGAGGTCAACAACCTTCGCGTTGTCGACATGTCGGAACGAGTCGAACGCCCGTTGTCATCGCCCGAGCGTGAGAAGCTGATCAAATACCTGCGCGCCGCGAAGGAACGGTCATTCGACCAAATCCGAAAGCACTTGTTCGAACAGTACGAGAACATTCGCTTCAATCTGGAGCGTGGCGGCAGAAAGAAACTCGACGGCTTAGCGTCGGATGCCACACTCAAAGGGATCATCGGCAAGGGATGGGACAAGGTCGACGAAGGCCTGAAAAATCGAATCGTTGCCGCAATCATCGACGACAATGAATCGCGGTTGCGCCACGCTTTCGGTCAGGCCGGATTCGATGAAAATGCGGCCCCAATCGTACTCGACGAGGTCGAGCTCGTCGCGAGTTATTCAAGTTACAGTCTGCATGCGATTAAGAAACTCCTGCCACACATTGAGCGCGGGCTGCCGCTGACCAGCCGCGATCCAAGCCAGCCGTGCGCGCTGCGCGAGGCGGGATACCTGATGCCGTGGGAGCATGTTCCGGGAAAGGAACCATTTCTCCCCGACGCGCCCAATGTCACGAATCCCCTCGTTCGTCAGGCACTGCACGAAGTGCGAAAAGTCGTCAACGCAATTCTGCGGGAGCTGGTCTATAAGCCCGGACATCAACTTCTCCATATCCGCCTCGAATTGGCCCGCGAAGTTCGCGGGACTGCCGAACAGCGGGCGAGCAAGGGTCGCGAAATGCGAGAAAGGGAAGCGAAACGAACACTGGCAGCGGAGCGAATTCGTGACTTGAAACACAAAGTTTCGCGCGATGCGATTGATCGCTACTTGTTATGGGAAGAGCAGGGTGAGGTTTGCGTCTACTCGGGACGGGCGATCAGTATCTCGCAGCTTTTTGGCGGTGACGCGGACATTGACCATATCCTGCCCTATTCAAAGACGCTCGATAATTCATTGATGAACAAGGTGGTCGGTCTCCGGAGCGAGAATGCGGCCAAGGGAAAGAAGACGCCCTACGAGTGGTTGGGCGAAATTGATCCAACGCGGTATGAGCAGGTGTTGCAGCGAGCGCGTTCATTGCCGTATCCGAAGTTCCGCCGTTTCTATCAGCAGGCCGTCGAACTTGACGATTTCTTTGCCCGTCAGTTCGTCGACACGACGTACATTACGACCCAGGTGTTTGACTATGTTCGCTGCCTCGGCGCTGACGTGCTTTGTCCGAAGGGACAGCACACCGCTGAACTGCGGCATCTCTGGGGCCTGGACACCGTGCTGCGAGACCTACAGGACGCCCCCGCCTGGCAAAGCGCTCGG